>CATPAT010000234.1 GCA_955652155.1 uncultured Chthoniobacterales bacterium
CTTCGCGTGTAATTCGGCCATGCGCCACTGATTCACATATTGACCGCCCCGCATCGTGTCAGCGAAATGCACCTTCCAATTGTCGCGCTCGTCCACATTGGCGAGAGCGGCGGCAATTCCGCCTTCGGCCATCACCGTGTGTGCTTTGCCGAGAAGCGATTTGCAAACAAGCCCGACGCGAACCCCGCCAGCGGAAGCTTCGATGGCCGCGCGTAATCCCGCGCCGCCGGCGCCAATCACGAGCACATCGTGTTCATGCGTCTCGTAGTCAGCCATTCGTTAAACGATTCTCAAATCGTGCCAAATTCCCATCGAGCAAAGGCGCACGTAAAGATCGGTAAAGCCGACCCAAAACAAACTCAGCCAGGCCCAAAGCATGTGGCGCTGATTCAAGCAGGTGACGCAGCGATATGTCTGAAATGAAGATGTCGATCTTGCCAGTTGATCGCGAAAACCGCCGATCAAATGACGGAGCGAGTGACAACCGAAAGTGTAACCGCTGAGGAGAACGACGTTAATCGCGAGAACGATCGTGCCGACGCCGATGCCCAATCGATGGTCGAACCAGAGCGCTTTCCAAACGTCGTAGCTCAGAATCAAAATGAAAATGAGCGCGAGATATAAGAAATAGCGATGCACGTTTTGCATGATGAGCGGAAACGAACGCTCACCGAGGTAGGTTTTGCGAGGTTCACCAACCGTGCAGGCGGGCGGGTCCGCCCAGAACGCTTTGTAATACGCGCCGCGATAGTAATAACAGGTCAGCCGGAATCCGCCCGGCGCCCACAGAATTAAAAGCGCAGGCGAAAAAATCAACCAGGTCGGCCACCAAATTGGCTTCGCTCCAAACCAGCTGTGCGGCGAATTGCCAAAAAGCTCCGGCGAATAAAACGGAGAAATGTAATTGCCGAAAAAATAATGAGTCCCCTGAAACGCAGCCCAAGTGGAGTAAACAATGAAAGTCGATAATCCGAGAAAGACCAGCAGCGGTTGAAGCCACCAAACATCGGCGCGGGTCGTTTCACCGAACGATCGCCGTGGCAACGCTGTGGTTCCGTTCATTTCCCGTCTGCTCCTTCAACTGGCAGTTTCGCTTTCTTCCATGCTTCCCAGCTGCCGGGCACGTTCCAGAGATTGTCGAAGCCTTCTTCCTTCAAAATGCTTGCCGCAATACTCGCACGATAACCACTCGCGCAATAAACCGCGGTCGGCTTGGCACGATCGAGCTCACCGATGCGCTTGCGCAGTTCCGGCAAAAAAATATGACGCGCGCCCGGGACGTGCCCGTTCTTCCATTCGCGCGGCGAGCGAACATCGACAATCTGCAGTTCGCCTTTGCGCTTGTTCAGTTCATGCACCGTCATCTGCCTGACTTCCGCCTGTTCCAGGCCCGCCGCGTCCCACGCTTTCATTCCGCCGACGAGGTAGCCGGCGAATTTCGAGTAACCGGTGCGAATAAAAAGCCTAACGACATCCTCGAGATCGTTTTCGTTTTCGAGCACGAGCAAGATCGGCTCGTTCGAAGCCAGCATCCAGCCCGCCCAGATCGAAAGAACCGGCGACCCGCCAATGTTCAACGCGCCGGGAATATGACCGCCGCCAAACGCGAGCATGGTGCGCGTGTCCACAAGCGTGCCCGCCTTTTTTTGGATCGCTTCCTTGAATGCTTTCGGCGGAAGACCCTGAACGCGCGGGAGGCCGCCGAGAATCTCCGGCCCTTTCGCGTTCAGTTTTTTCATCACGGGATAGTAGTGCGGCACCGGCGGCGCCGTGTCCTTCGCGTAATCGGTAAAACTTTTTGCGTCGGGAAACTGGAGGAATTTATTGAACTTCCGTTCGTAGCCGATCGTGCTGCTCAAACGCTCGCCAATATCGGCGCCGCAGGGCGAGCCGGCGCCGTGGTTCGGATAAATCATTACGTGATCGGGGAGCTTGAGATAAAAATCGCGCAGCGTCTTGAACTGTTGCGCGGCCAACTCTTCGGTTTGATCGGCGCCCAACAAATCCGGCCGGCCGGCTGAGGAGACAAAAAGCGAGTCGCCGGTCAGAACGCCCCATGGGGTCTCCGGGTGATCCGCTTCCGCCAGAATGTAAGAGATATGTTCGGGCGTATGACCGGGAGTGTGTCGCGCTGTTACCAGCGTCTCGCCAAAGGTAAAACAATCGCCGTCCTGCAGTTTTTCGTGCTCGAACTCGTACTTCGCGCCGCCCTCGTGGCTTACATAGATGTTGGCGGAATCGAGCCGCGACTGCAGTTCGCGTGAGCCGCTCACGAGATCGGCGTGAATGTGCGTTTCGAAAATGTGCGTGATCGCAACCTGCGCCTCTCGCGCCATCTCGATGTAGATGTCACAGTCCGGGCGCGGATCGAAAACGGCTGCGACGCCTTCGTCGTCGTCGCCGAGCAAATAGGAAAGTTCGGCGATGCCTTCCGTCTGAATGGTTTTGAAAACGAGCGACACGCCAAGACTTAACGCGAAGTGTACTCGAAGTTCAACAATCACCCTCACCTCAATCCTCTCCCTGAGGGAGAGGCGGACGACGAAGTCGCCTGGTGACGGTTGGATTTAGCGGACTTCGACCGTAATTGGCAACAGATGGTTGATCATGTAGGTGCCACGATCGGGATCGCGCTCCATCGGTTGCGTTCGGCCTTTGGAATCGGTTGCACGCGCAATAAGCGTCGCTTTCCCCGGCCGGTTGGGCGTTCTCCAACTAAATTCCCAAAGCCGCCACGTGTTCGGTTTTGATTCGCCGAGCAACTTTGCTTCGTTCCAAGTCGCTCCGTCGTCGCTGCTAATTTCGACTTTCTTAATCGCGCCATCACCCGTCCAGGCAGTGCCGTGCACACGCACGTTTGAATTCGCCGGAACAGTTTCGCCTTCGCTCGGCCGCGCGATCTCCGCTTTGATCTGCATCTCGGAAATCGGGACAAGCTCGGCGTTGTCCCCTCGCCTTTTCCAAAAGGCGTAGTCGAGCGTTTGATAGTAACCGTTGAACGGTTCGTTCGTCACAATGATGCACTGCAACCATTTGATCGACGCCACCGCGTACCAGCCGGGCACAATTGCGCGCACCGGAAAACCATGTTCGGCCGGAAGATCGACATCGTTCATTTTGTAGGCGAGCAAAACGTTTTTTCTCGCCCTTTCCAACGAAATGCTGCGCGCAAATTTCACTTCGCCAGCCGGACTTTTCGGATCTTCGAGCTTCCCGTGGTCGGCGCCTTCTAGAATCACCTCACGCGCGCGCGGTTTAACTCCGGCGCGATCGAGCAAGATCGACAATGGGACACCGGTCCATTCTGCAGTCCCAACTGCGCCCAATTCCCACTGCACGCCTTTGACTTTCGGCTCGAGAAAATTTCGCTGGTTGCCGGCGCACTCGAGCGTGACGGGAATTTTTTCTGATTCCAGGTTGATCAGCTCGTCATAATTTGTTTCAAACGGCCTTTCGACTTCGCCTTCAACCCGCAGTCGCCATTTGCTCTTGTCGATCTTCGGGATCGGAAAATGTGTCCGGACATAAAACGATTTCGTTGGCGTAATGAAACCGTCGAGCGTCTCAAACGGCATCTCGAGATTGAGCGGATCCTCGCTTCGGACGATCTTCCCGTCGCGGAGCAGCGTCGACTCCTTCGGCATAATGGTTGTTCAACTGAAACGAAACGCTCCGCAACTCCGGACTGATCGATTATTATCCGACCCAAAGAGACGCGCCGATCAAAAACAGTCCACCAGCGATGACCGTTGTTCCGGGAAGCGCACAAAGGCTGAACTGGCTGAAGGCCGACGGATCGCAGCCAAAAACCACTGCTCCCATGATCAGGATTACGATGGAAATAAGCGTTTTCAACACCTGCAAAAGCAGCATCGGCGACACCAGAGTTTCGCTACAAGAGCGCGATTATTTTGTAGAGGAAACCATTACCGGCTTCGCCTGATAGCGATCCAAAGTGATCGACGCTCGCTAGTTGCAATCAACGAGCGAAAACCTAAAGTCTGACTTCGTTTCCGGGGTCTTAGCTCAGTTGGTAGAGCGCCTCAATGGCATTGGTAACGGGGTAAATTATCTCGAATTATCTCAAAGCATCCTGAAGGTTCTCACCTTCCGTAAGCAGATTTAGGGACGCTGAATTGCGACTCCCAAATTATCTCAACTGCCCCCAAAAAACGTGGCCGGTGGATAAAATCGGTGGATAAAATCTGGTCACCCAATTTTTGACCCCAAACTGGCCCGATACCTTTTTGACACTCCGCTCAATGGTCGGATTCATACTGGCCAACAAGCCGCATCGGCAGCGAATTATCGCGGTGCCCAGCATGAATTGGTCGCGAAACGCGTCCGGAGCCGAAGCGCGGAAGCCATTGCAGGCCCTCTTTACAACCTCGCTATCAGCTCAATTCTTCCCGTATTTCGCATCGAACGCCGGCCCAACAGGGAAAGCCGTCAGGCAAACCAAATCGTTTTCGAGCTGGCGGAGCTCCTCGTCCGGATTAAAGCTTCCAATTTCACCCCGGGCACGACCAAAAGCTTTGCCGCTTCCTCTATGCGCGCGAGTCTGTCCCCAAGCATAAACACGAATGAGATGGCACTCGAAAATACTGATTTCTCCTGGGACGAACCGGGTCCGTTCCCTTTTTGACATTCGGCTCAAATGCCGGGCAAAACCGGACGCGATTTGCTGTTTCCAGCAGGGTTACGGACCCTCGTTTGATACCTTTTTGACAGTGTCGCTCATCAGTGATCGACAATGTGAAACAGGGAACTTGGAAAGCTGTCGAAGGCTAAGATTTTATTGGGGACGAAGAAAGACAAAGCTATCGAGGATTAATTTAAAGGCTGCGTTCGCGGCCTTGGAATCGCGATCGCTTTGAGCGTCCAACCGCTTCAGTTCGTTCTCGGGCAGATCGAACTTGCGATACGGTTTTCCCTTTCGAACGATTTGAAAATCCCAACAGTAGTCACCGTGTTCGATCATGTATCCCTTTGTCCTGATGTAACGATTCATGGCTGCATCTTCGCTGGAATACGCATAAGCTCGCTGACCGGCGATGTTACGCCGATCGCGATTTTCGGGCTGACTATTTTGAGGAAGATCGCATTCCTCAGTCTTTTTGTTGCGCTTGCGAATGATGATCGCGTCTTCCCAATAAGCTGATTGAGATCGCGGGAGGAGGCGAATAAGAGCACCGTGATCCGCGACGGAGAGTTTGAAATCGGCCGAATACCGAAAGGCAAATTCGCTTGTGCGGCACTCTGCATTTTTTGATTGCGCGCCGGAACCTGGTGCAGTCGAGGAAAGCAAAACTGTTTTCTCAATTTTGTTCGCGCAACCCGTTGTCGTGGTCAGCGCGAGCGCAATGCAGATCCACGATGGAAGCTGCCAAAATAAGAAAATGTTCATGCCTTCCCCATCGAACACGAAATGCAAGCACACAGCGAGAGAATCCGATCGCTATCTCTCTAACTCTTGCCTGCCGCCTTGGACCATACGCGGAACCGCCGTTTTTAATTTGACCGACTGCGAGGCGAATCAATACGATCAGCGCTACGCAAAACCGGTCCGCTTTCCTCTTGCCACGCCGCAGGCTTGGCGGAGGCGGGGACGTGAAGCAAACTCGGTTGCTTCATGAGGGGGCCTCTTTGGCGGAGTTTGAATCCATTCCGATGAGACGAGTAACTGCAAATAGCACAATCATGATTGCGAAATTGATGTTGATATTGTTGTTCATTGCTGCCGCAATCTTTTCGGTTGATCGCGCCGCGGCGCAGAAGACTGACGATCTGTCGAAAGAAGCAGCGCAAAAGCCGACTACGGACAAGGGTGCAGCGGAGAAGGCCGCAGCTGAAAAAGCCGCTTGGGAAAAAGAAAAGGCCGCTTGGGAGAAGAAACAGGCCGATCTTGAAGCTCACAGGAAAAAGGAAGAGGCGATTGAACGTGAAGTGGACGAAGCCAACCAACGCGTTCAGAATGACATCGACAAATACAATTGTGAAAAGCTCCCGGAGAAAATCGAGCTGTACCAGTCTCTTCTCGGTAGACTTAACAACGAAGAAGCATCTCTCAAGCAGGACCTGGAGGACATTGGCAAGTCCCTTGGCAAAATTGACGCACACACTTCGACCATTCGCTTCTTAAACGAGCAGGCCAAAAATGAAGCTGAGCGAGGGCGCCTGCTTGACGAAGCAAATGATTTGCGTAACCGCGGTACCCGGTTGCGGGAAAGGATCGACGAAATCAGAAAGCGACTTTACGGGGACCTCCCAGCTGAGCGCGAACAACTAAGCAACGAGATCCGCGAGGCCACAAAGAAGCTCGCGGATTGCAAAAAAAAGCAGGCAAAGCCCGCCCCGGCAACTTCGGGCCCGACCACCCCGCCGCCAGGGAAGGAGGTTGCCAAAGACGATTGCGACGGGCTCAAGGAAAAAATCCGGACCCTGCAGGATTCACTGCGTAAACGTCAGGCGGAACCTGCAACTCCAAAGGAGGAGCTCGAAACCATAAGAAAACAAATCGACGATCTCCTGGACCGACTCGCTAACTGTCCGAAGCAAGAACCGATCGACGCGCAGTTTGATTGTCTAAAAGCGAAGTTCCCGGGTACACGGCTCTTTGAAGGCAAAAGAGATAAAGCGTGGGATCCTATAAGTAAGCGCGAGTTCGACTGGGACACGGACAAGCAGGCGTGGATAGACATAGACACAAGGGAGTCGATTTGCCCGCCAAGCGGGATTGATCCGTGTTTGGTGGGGACGTGGAAATGCATAGACTTTAAAGAACCGAACAACAGGGAGTTCACCGGCGGCGGGACCGGGTTTCGGGTCACCTTCAAAAGCGATGGCACCGAGACGGTTGACTACTCGTCGATGCAACCAACCAAGTTGGGGCCGGATGCTACGCTTACTTTTACTGGCACGGCGTCGGCCAAGATTTCAACCGACAAAGGCGTCGCCAAAACAGAAGGGGCGCAAAACGTCTATCTCGGTGTGAGTATGCAC
>CATPAT010000235.1 GCA_955652155.1 uncultured Chthoniobacterales bacterium
ACGAGCACGTAAAACGCGGCGCGAAGATGGTGCCGTTCGCCGGCTGGCTGATGCCGGTTCAATACACAGGCATCGTCGAGGAACATCAGGCGGTACGAAACAATGTCGGCATCTTCGACATTTCGCACATGGGCCAATTCGTCATTAGCGGTAGCTGCGCTGCCACATGGCTGAACACGATGCTGACCAATAGCATTGAGAAATTGGACGTCGGCCAGGGTCAATACACGTTCTTGCTCAACGATGCCGGCGGAATCATCGACGATTTGATCGCGTATCGCATCGGCGACACTAAATTTCTGCTGGTCGTTAACGCAGCGTGTGTCGACGAAGACTTTGCGTGGCTAGACCGACATCGGAGCGAGAATGTCAATCTCGGGGATCGCAGCGCGCATTTCGGCGGAGTCGCCATTCAAGGTCCGCGCGTTGCCGAACTCTTCGTCAATCTTCCGGCGCGAAATCATATTGTCGATGTCGAGATGGAAGGAATGTCCGTTTCCATCGCGCGAACCGGTTACACCGGCGAAGACGGGATCGAAGTTTTCTTTTCTGCGAAAGACGCGGTCAACTTTTGGAACACAGTGCTCGAAAAAGGAAAAGATCTTGGGATCAAGCCATGCGGCCTCGGTGCGCGCGATACATTGCGCCTCGAAATGTGTTACCCGCTGAACGGTTCCGATCTTTCGCCGAAACGAAATCCGATCGAGGCCGGCCTCGGTTTCTTTGTCGATTTGACGAAGCAGAAGTTCGTAGGGCGCGACGTTTTGCTGAAAACAAAAGAAAATGGCCCGACTGAAAAACTGGTCCCGTTTAAAATGCATGACAAAGGTCCACCGCCGCGTCCGCACTACTCAGTTTTCGAAAATGGCAAGCGCATCGGTGAAGTGACCAGCGGCACGCAGTCGCCGAGCTTGAATTGGGGCGTGGGTATGGCTTACATCAAAGCGCCGCACGCGAAAATCGGGAACAAGATCGACATCGAGATTCGCGGACAGACACTTCCGGCTACGATCGAGAAAAAACCGCTCTACAAAAAATCATGAATGTCCCAGACGATCTGCTTTACACCGAAAGTCACGAATGGATTAAGCGCGAAGGCGGCAAAATTCGCGTCGGCATCACGGATCACGCTCAATCTGAATTGACCGATGTCGTCTTCGTTGAGCTGCCAAAAATGGATCGGCAAGCGAACGCAAAAGAAGCGATCGCGGTGGTCGAATCAGTCAAAGCCGCGAGCGATATCTACGCGCCGGTCAAAGGGACTGTGGTCGAAATAAACAAGGCGCTCGAAGCAGATCCCGGATTGATCAACCGCGAGCCTTTCGGGCAAGGGTGGATCTTCGCCCTCAAGATCGACAACGCCGACGATCTCAAGAATCTGAAAGACGCGGCGGCTTATAAGAAGCAAATTGGATAAATCGCGGGCGATCGAAGTAAATCGTGGCTGCGTTCTTTGGATCGTCATCAGAGTTCCGCAAATGGCTCGAGAAAAAGCACGCGTCGATGCCGGAGCTGTGGGTTGGCTTTTATAAGAAAGATTCCGGCAGGCGGAGCATCACCTGGCCGGAATCGGTGGATGAAGCGCTTTGTTTTGGTTGGATTGACGGAATCCGCACGAGAATAGATGAGATCAGTTACAAAATTCGTTTCACACCCCGGCGACGCGGCAGCATTTGGAGCGCGATCAATATCAAGCGCGCTCGGGAGCTAACGAAAGAAAAGCGAATGCGACCAGCGGGGTTGAAAGCGTTCGAGGCGCGACGCGAAAACAAGTCGGGCATTTATTCGTACGAACAACGACGCGCGAAACTGGAAGAGCCTTACAGGAGCCAGTTAAAAAAGAACAAAACGGCTTGGAATTTCTTTCAAGCACAGCCGCCGTCTTACCGCAAAATGATTGGCTGGTGGATCATCAGCGCTAAGACGGAAGAAACTCGCTCTGAGCGACTCAAGAAGCTGATGAAGGCATCAGCGGAAGGAAAACGCCTTTAGAAAGCGGGCTCGCCAATTTTTTGGCGATTAGTCTTTGCCGAAGAGGAGCTCGTCGACGCCGCGGAGGACTTCTTCAACGCGAATGGGAGCGGCGAAGAAGCTGTATCCGCTGAGGATTCCGCCGGAGACCATCTGGCTTTCGGGGCGAAGATTACTCAGCGAAAGAACTGGTGTGTCTTTGAGCGCAGCGTCGGTATGGATCTGGCGCTCGATGTTGCGACGGTCCTCGCCGGCAGTATCGACCAGGATGAGATCGGGCTGGAACCAACGGGCAGCGTTGAGCGCCAGTTTATCATCGTGCTCTTCGCGAATGAGATATTTCCCGGCGCGTTCCAGTGCCCGCCGGATGAGACGAGTGACGCCGGGTTCGTGATCAATTAAGAGAATTTTTTTCGGAAACTTCATAGTGGTGAATGGTTGATTGGCACCCTCACGAGCATTGGATGTGCCACGGCCGAGCGCCCGCGAAACCGCAGCAACAATTTCACCCTCAACTCAATTCTCTCCCTGAGGGAGAGGAGGCCGCGTTCAGAATCGTCACCTACACGAAGCCCTATCGCCAATCCTCCCTTTCATCTTTGGGCTGCTGTGCTTAATTTTGCGTTTGCCGATGAGCAGCAAAACCAAACCCCCTGGCACTGAATTGAATTTTGAGAAGGCGATGGACCGACTGGAGGCGATTGTCGAACAAATGGAGACCGGCAAATTGCCGCTGGAGGATTTGATCGTACGCTACGAGGAAGGGATGAACCTGGTGAAAGTTTGCCAGGAACGATTAACCAATGCCGAAGAAAAGATCGAGATCATTGCCCGCAACAACGCGGGTAAGCCGACAGTTAAGAATTTTGAGCCCGTTGGCGAATCGTCGAACGATAATAAGGCGGACGAAAAGGAATTAAAAAATGACGAAGTCAGACTCTTCTGAGACAACAACAACTGCGCCACGGCGCCTGCTGGATGGGATCCATTCGCCGGCGGACATCAAAGCGTTGCGGGAGCAAGACTTGCCGCAACTCGCGCAGGAAGTGCGCGACGAGTTGATCCGCGTTTTGTCGCAAACTGGCGGTCACCTTGGACCGAACCTCGGCGTGGTCGAATTGACGATCGCACTGCACCGCGTGTTCAACACCCCGCGGGACCGGTTCGTGATGGACGTGAGCCATCAGGGTTACGTCCACAAATTGTTCACCGGCCGGCTCGATCGATTCTCAACGATGCGCCAGTTCGGCGGATTGAACGGTTTTCTTTTGCGGACCGAGAGCGAGCACGATTGCTACGGCGCGGGACACGCTGGCACCGCCCTCTCCGCTGCGCTCGGCATGGCGGTAGGACGCGATCTCCGCGGCGGTGACGAAAGCATCATCGCTGTCGCGGGTGACGCGGCTTTTACCTGCGGGATTAGTTACGAGGCACTCAACAACGTCCGCGTGCAGACGAAGCGCTTTATCGTGGTGTTAAACGACAACGAATGGTCGATCGCCAAAAACGTCGGCGCGATTGCACATTACTTTAACCGGATCGTGACCAGCGAGACATATGCGCACCTGCACGATAAAGCCCGCAGTTTTGTGAAAGCGATTCTTGGCAAAACCGGCGTCCAGATTGCGCACAAAGTCGAGGAGAGCGTTAAAGGCTTGGTTTTGCCAAGCGTCATCTTCGAGGAACTCGGACTGCGTTACTACGGACCGATCGATGGGCACGACATCCCGCTGCTGATCCGCACGTTTGAATTCTTAAAAACGCAGGAAGAGCCGGTGCTTCTGCACATTCTAACCAAGAAAGGCAAAGGCTATGAACCGGCGATCAAACAACCGGACAAATTTCACGGGCTCGGCAAATACAAGATTGAGAGCGGCGAGACTGCGCCGACGCCTACGCCAACGTATTCGGAGATCATTGGAAAGACGCTGGCGAAATTTGCCGACAACAATCAAAAGGTGGTCGCGATCACGGCAGCGATGCCAAGCGGCACTGGTTTATCGCATTTCGCGAAAGCGCATCCGACGCGCTATTTTGACGTCGGGATTGCGGAAGAACACGCGGCGCTTTTTGCCTGTGGCATCGCGACGCAGGGATTGACGCCGTTTCTCACGATCTACTCCACATTTTTCCAACGCGCTTACGACATGGCCATTCACGACATGGCCATTCAAAAACTGAACGTCCGGCTCTGCATGGACCGCGCTGGATTGAGCGGTGACGACGGACCGACGCATCACGGCTTGTTCGACATCGGTTATTTGCGGCACATTCCGAATTGGGTGCACATGCAGCCGAAGAACGAAGACGAGTTCGTCGATATGCTTTGGACGATGGCGAATTACAGTTCGGGTCCGATTGCCGTTCGCTATCCGCGCGGTTCCGGCACCGGCGCGCAAATCAAACCGGAACCAAAACTCCTCGAGATCGGCAAAGCCGAAGTGGTAAAGCACGGCCGCGATGTCGCGATCTTTGGACTCGGAAACATGTTCGAACTCGCGGAAGAAGCGGCCAAGAAACTGGAGGAAAAAGGAATTTCAGTGGCGCTGGTTAATCCGCGCTGGATCAAGCCAATGGATACCGGCACCCTCGAGTTTTTCGCGCGCAGCGTGGAAGTCGTCGCCACCATCGAAGACCACGTGCTGCATAACGGATTCGGTTGCGCGGTAATGGAACATCTCCATTCACAGCAGATCAACACACCGGTTGCGCGGGTTGGTTGGCCGGATGAATTCATCGAGCATGGAGCGGTTCCGCTTCTGCGAAAAAAGCATGGCATCACTGCGGATGCGCTCGTCGACAAGGTTTTGTCGTTGTTGAAGAAAAAGCCGGCGGCGAAAACCAGCGTCGCGTAGTTGCGCCGCAGATCGACACATCGATTGTCGATCTTGTGAATGTCGATCTAATCCATGAGCGCGATTGAGGCTCGCGATCTAACCAAGATTTACCGCACTTACCGCAAAGAAGGCGGATTGTGGGGCGCGGTTAAGGGGCTCGTTAGGCGTCGTTACGACGAAACGCGCGCCGCGGATTCGGTTTCATTTCAGATCGAGGAAGGCGAATTGGTCGGGTTTCTCGGTCCCAATGGCGCAGGGAAGACGACCGTGTTGAAAATGCTCTCCGGTTTGCTCAATCCAACCTCCGGCGATGCGCGCGTGCTCGGATTTGTTCCATGGGAACGACGCAACGAGATGAAGCGGCAATTCAGCCTATTAATGGGCCAGAAAAACGCGCTTTGGTGGGATCTGCCTGCCCAGGAATCACTTGAACTGAACCGCGCGATTTATGGAATCGATCGCGATCGTTTCAACAAAGTCGTGGGCGGTTTGGCCGAGCTGCTCGAAGTCACCGACAAAATGAACGTAATGGTGCGTGAACTTTCGCTCGGAGAACGGATGAAAATGGAACTGATTTCCGCGCTCATCCACGAACCGCGGGTTTTATTTTTGGACGAGCCGACCATCGGCTTGGATGTGGTTAGCCAAAAACGCGTCCGCGAGTTTCTGCGTATTTATAACGAGGAACATCGCATCGTGACGCTGCTCACGAGCCATTACATGCAGGACATCGAGGAACTTTGTCATCGCGTCCTGGTCATTGATCACGGCAAAATTTTCTTCGACGGTCCGCTCGACGAAATCATTGACCGCTTCTCCGGCCACAAAATTCTCAGCCTCACTTTCGACAAACAGGTCACACGGGATTTTTCCCGGTTCGGCGAAGTGATCGAGCAAACGCCGATGTCGGTGCAACTGAAGGTGCCGCGCGCGAAAGTGACCGAGACCTGTCGCGAACTCTTGCAAGCCTGTGATGTCAGCGACATCAACGTTCAGGAAGTGCCGGTCGAGGAAGTGATTCGGCAACTTTTCGGCGAGCGCCGCGTTCAGCACCCGGCGGCGACGCCCGCGGCCACCGTAAACGCGCGTTAAAATCAGGTCCGAATTAGCGCGCGTTTAAGCTCGTGGGTGTAGGCGGGGTTTAATTCGAAGGCGGTCACCGGCATTTCCGCAAGTTGAATCTGTTCAGAGTAAGGAATGCTCTCGACAAACCCGGCGGCCATAAGGCTGTTGAGCGTGTCGGTAACATCTTCCGACTCCATCCGCACGAAATCCTGGATTTCGGCGCCGAGCATCGATTCCGTGAACCCGATCGCCCGCACCACCGAGGCTTCCCGGCCGGTAAGTTTTACCTGACGCATACGATGAAAAACTTAGCAGCTTCCATACCGGTGTTTCTGTCCGCACTAATGCGGTTTTATGCGCCCTCGTGCTCGAACGTTAGGAGGACGCTTTTTTCCATCCCTTCGGCGAAGTTTGGATAGCGTGGCGTCCAGCCAATCGCTCGCAGCTTCGCGTTGCTGACGCGCTTGTTGCCGTCGCCGCGCCTCCGTTTCAATGCCGATCTTGCAATGGATCTTCCGCCAACCGGAACGCGCCGATCCAATTTTGTAGCCAGCCAGCGATAACATTCGCTCAGCAAAATCGGCTGGTTATCAACGACGTTATAGATTTCGCCGGCAGGCCTGGGTTGCTTTAACAAGAGTTGTATCGCAGTCGCGGCATCGTCGCGGTGGATCTGATTGAGAAAACGGTCATGTGACGGATCGATAATGGCGTGGCCGTGGAGAACGTTCTTAAGCAATGCCGAGCGGCCTGGGCCGTAGATGCCACCAAGTCGGACAACGTTTGCACCGCCGGCGCGAACGAAAACCTCGGCTTTCCGCAGAATTTTTCCGGTTTCATGCTTCGGCTTGGCCAGGCTTTCCTCGAATACCCAGTCGCCGTCGTTCTGAGCGTAGACACTCGTGCTGCTAGTAAAGAGAATCCGCGATGCACTAAATCGGTAGAGTAGATTTCGCGCCCCATCAAAATAAACGCGCCGGTAAAGATCGACATTTCCGCCTCGCGTGCTGGCGCAGTGGATCACCGCATCGAAATCTCCTGTCTGTGCAAGAACCTGCTTTTCCTGCGAAATATCGACTGCGTGAACCGAATACGATTTCCCGGAAATTTTTGCGGCCGATTCAGCCGACTGCCTCCAGCCCTCAACTTCCCAACCATCGGCGACTAACAAATCCGCTACCGCCTGGCCAAGATAACCGCACCCGGCGATGAGCACGCGCGGCATGACGTCAATCTTAGGCCGCGATCGCGGCGATCTGGATTTCGTCGAACATCTTCGGCTGGAGCGCCCGCACCTGATTCAAGCGGATCAGCTCGAGCAACGCCAGGAACGTAACGACAATCTCAACCCGCGAGACGATCTGGCCAAACAGTTCTGAAAAACGCACGGGGATACCGTTGCTTACTCGCTCCAGGATCTTTTCAATCTTGTCGGACACGCTGAAACGCTCACCAAATATTTCGCGCAAATCCTCCCGCGCCTCGACCCGCTTGATCACTTCCTGAAAGGCGTGAATCAGCTGAAAAATCCCAACTTCGTGCAACGGCAATGGCGCATCTGACGGGCGACTGCCACCGTCGCGAATGAAGAGTCGTTCCTGCTCGCGCGCGCGGTCGTGCAATTGCGCAGCCGCTTCCTTGAACTTTTTGTATTCGATCAGTTGGCGGATCAGGTCCCAGCGTGGGTCGTCCTCTTCGGCATCTTCCTCCGGCGGCTGTTGATCAAGTGGGAGCAGACTGCGGCTCTTGAGATAAATCAGATTGGCCGCCATGACGACGAACTCGCCCGCGATGTCGATCTTCAATTCCTTGAAAGCCTGGAGATACTCGAGGTATTGACGCGTGATTCGTTCGATCGAAATATCGTAAATATCGATCTCGTCGCGTTTGATCAGGTAAAGCAAGAGATCGAGCGGTCCTTCAAAAACTTCGAGCTTAACCTTGTAGTCGGTCTCCATGTCTCAACGAATTGTAGATGGCACGCGCTCGAAGTAAATCGCGACGACCTGGCGGCGACGATGTCCGATCCTCGGCCGACGGTTATGCGACTTCGTGTCGATGAACCCAGACGCTATTCACAACACCGAGCGCGAACATGATCATGAGCGCGAACGATCCGCTGTAGCTAATGAGCGGCAATGGGACGCCGGTGATCGGCAAAATGGAAATCGTCATCCCGATATTCTGGAAGATGTGGGTGAAAATGAGCGCCGTGATTCCAATGACAAGGAGCAACCCGAATTGGTCCCCGGCAACGAATGCAACGAAAAGGCAGGTCAAAAGTAACAAGGCAAAGGTGCCGATCAGAAACGCTCCGCCAACAAAGCCCCATTGCTCGCCGATTGCGGAAAAGATGTAGTCGTTGTGCACAGCCGTCGCTGGTAGAAAGCCGAGCTCGATTTGGGTATTCGCTGCTTTAAAGCCTTTTCCCGACCAACCACCGGAGCCGATGGCGATAAGCGATTGATTAATTGCCCAGGAGGAACCCTGCTTATCGATTTCGGGATGGGCGAATGCGGTCAGCCGCGCTTGTTGATAAGGCTTGAGCACCAGGTTCGCCGTGATTGGAATCATGGCGAACAGAATTAAAAGAATGCAGATCAAGTAGCGGAACGGCATTCCGCCGACGAAGAGCAAGGCCAGCAGCACCGGCACCCAGATGATCACTTCGCCTAAGTCCGGTTGCATCAAGATCAAAAGGCAGGGCGCACCGGCAATGGCGCCGCAGACGAGCAGGCGCAACATCGGGTGCATGCTTTTGAACTGACTGAGAAATAGGGCGAGCACCATGATTCCAGCCACGACTGCAAGCTGGGCGGGCTGAAAATTAAGCGGCCCAAGATGGAGCCAGCTGCGCGCGCCGTAGACTTTTTGGCCGATGAACTTGGTCAGAACCAAGAAGATGATGCCCAGCGCGTACATCGGCAACGCGCCCCATCGGACCCAGCGGTAATCAACCAGGCTCGCGAGCATGAAAGCGAAAAATCCGACCAAGACCCAGTTCGCCTGCTTGCGCCAAAAATCTGCCGCCACTGGATCCTCGCGCATGTAAGTCGCGCTGTAGATAGCAATTACGCCGAAGACCGCCAGCGCAAGCATGACGATGAGCAAGAGCCAGTTTAACCCCAGCAACTTTCTTAGAAATGGCGTCATATCGATCTATTCCGGCGCGTCGTGAGCCAATTGCGACCGGTATTTTCGAGTATACGCAGACCGAAGAATTCGCAACCGCGTTTGAAGCGTTTAACCCTTCGCAAATCGTATACCGAACAGGCAGCCCGTCGCCGGCCCTATCCTACATCATTTTTCCTCGAATTGTGCGTAAATAACTGTAAATAAGAGACTTATGTATAAAAAGTAGAAAAAGGAGGCCTTTCCTTGTCGGCCCGTTCGAACCCACCTACAATTAGATTCCTTCCAGCCGGGGTTCCATTATGGCGAAGAAAACGAAACGCAAAATCGCATATCGCACGCTGCCAATGCAGCGGCAATTAAACCTTCCGCACGAAGGCAAACATTTCGATCTGGGCGAGATGTTTAATCAATTGAATAAGCGTTACTTTCGCGGACGGCTTCACAATTACAAAGTGGAATGGGGCCGTCGTCGAAAACATCGACCGAAAGACCATTTTGTTTTTGGAACGATTCAGGAAGAAGACCGGGTGATTCGCATTCATCCGCTGCTGGATCAAGCTTTCGTGCCGCGGTGGTTTTTGAAATATGTCCTTTATCACGAAATGCTGCACTCCGTCGTTCCGGACAAACCTCTGCGGAACGGAAGGCGGCGTGTTCACACCGAGGAATTCAATCGGCGCGAGCGCCAATTTCGCGGCTATCATCGGGCGCGGCGTTGGGAAGAACAAAACCTTGCCCGTTTCCTGCGTTAACTCCGAAGCCTTCGGAGCTGAGTATTGAGTTAGCGTCTCTGGGCGGCCGGCGCGGGCGAGCTCGTTTCAGACGGCGAGGGAGTCGTTGCTACGTTCTTCTTGATGAGATACCAGAGGGTTGTCGCGAGCAAGAGGGATATCAACTTCGCCCGCCAGTTCTTCAGGAGCAGTCTCTTCATAATGTCCGTGCAATAAAATCTCGCCGATCCGCTGGCGAAACGTTTCCGGTGTGAAATTGCGCTCAATTCGACGGCGATGGCAAATGGAAATCCCGCCGGTCTCTTCCGAGACCACGATCGCGACTGCATCCGATTCTTCGGTGATTCCAAGCGCGGCGCGATGGCGTAAGCCCAGACTGCGGTCCAAGGTTTCGCGTTGGCTTACTGGAAAAATGCAAGCCGCCGCTGCGACCCGGCCGTTGCGAATAATCACTCCGCCGTCGTGCAACGCGGCCTTCGGATGAAAAATGCTTAAGACGAGCTCGACCGAGAAATCGGAATCGAGCGTCACGCCGGTTTCTTCGTAAACGCGAATCGAAGTATCGCGTTCGATCGCGAGCAGCGCGCCGAACTGCTTGTTCGCCAGCTGGGTAACGGCTTCGGCAAGATCGTGCACCGTCTCGCGCTTCTCGCTCGTGAGGGAAAAGATGGGATGGCCTCCGAGCTCGGCTAGACCGCGGCGCAGCTCCGGTTGAAAAATCACGACCAGCGCTATCGCGAGGAAAACCGAGAAACTGCGAACGAGCCAGCCGATCACGACCAAATTCAGCAGCGTCGAGATGAGGGTAAGAGTCAGAAAAACAATCGCCAGACCGGTCAAGACTTTGGCCCCGCGCGTGCCGCGAAAGTAAAGATAGCCATAATAAATACCGACACTGAGCAAAATGATCTCGATGATGCTGCGCCAGCTTTTGAACCAGAGTTGGACAAGTTCCTGCGTCATGGCAGAACCGCCTCCGCCGCGCGAAGCGCAGCCACGTTTTCCTTAACCTCATGGACGCGCAAAATATCTGCGCCTCGAGCGCGCAGAATTCCTGTCAGCGCAATCGTTGGCGCCTCGCGCGCGCTCATTTCCGAAGAGTTCATCAGTTTCCCCAGAAACGATTTGCGGGAAACGCCGACCACAAGCGGGCGATCGTGCACGCGTAGTCGCTCGAGATTCTTGAGCAGTGTCAAATTATGCTCCAGCGTTTTACCGAAACCAATTCCGGGATCAAACGCTATCGTCATGGGGTCAACGCCGCACTCTAGGGCTCGGCCATATTGTTGTCTAAAAAAATCAGCCACTTCCGTGACGACATCTTCGTAATGCGGATTTTTCTGCATTGTTAGCGGCTCGCCTTGCATGTGCATAAGCACAATCGCTGCCTTCCGTCTCGCCGCGAGCGACAACATCTTCTCGTCACCGCGGCCGGCTGTGACGTCATTGACGATTTGCGCGCCTGCGTCCAGGGCGGCATTTGCGACTTCGGGCTTCGAAGTATCGATCGAAATGGAAATATTGATCTCGACGCAGAGTTTCTTGATCACCGGGACCACCCGTTGCAATTCTTCTTTCACTGAAACAGGTTCGGCGCCGGGACGCGTCGATTCTCCGCCCACGTCGATAATGTCGGCGCCTTCTAATGCCATCCTTATTCCACCCGCAATTGCCGCGTCAGTTGCGAAGAATTCGCCGCCGTCCGAAAACGAATCGGGCGTGACGTTGAGCACTCCCATGATCATTCCGCTATTGGAAAGATCGACGCTTTTATCGCCGATTTTCCAAATTCGCGCTCCCATCAAGAATCAGACTAACACGATGGGGATCTTATTCGAAGTTGGCGTGAATCAATTATTTCTTCGAATAGCGGCCCATTAATTCGCCCTGTCCGATCACGTGTCCGCGCAAGGCAGCGTCGACCTCCCGACGTTCCGCGCCGGATTTGAGATCGAGCATCCGGTCCAGAGCAAAGATCTTAAAATAGTAGCGGTGCGTACCAGAGGGCGGCTGCGGCCCGCCGTAGCCAAGATTCGGATAATCGTTCGTGCCCTGGACTGCTCCGTTTGGCACCTTGCTCTCCGCAATCTCGGTTATCTTGGGATCGATGTTCCAAACTAACCAGTGGGTGAAGAGTCCGACCGGTGCATCCGGATCGTCCACGATGAGCGCCAGACTTTTTGCCTCAGCCGGCGCGCCTTCAATTCGCAATTCCGGACTAACGTTCTGTCCATTTTTGCTGAATTTCTCGGGAATCGTTCCACCTTCCTGGAATGCTGAACTGCTGATTTTCATTTTCGCTCCTCCTGCCGCAAACGTGACCAGCGCAGCGGCCGTCATCGTACATCCGACAATAATAATTGTTTTCATCGTTTGAACTCAGTCGTTAGATCGATCTGCCACCGGACGGATTCGCCGTGGCGAACAATCTCCAATATGTTTTCGTCAACATGACCAAAAACGGTCGCACAATTCGAGAAAAGCTCCTCGCCTTGTTGCGGGCTCCTGATTATCGGCCACGCGATAGAGATGAGATCGCGCGGGCGCTCGGACTGCAGGGTCGCGATCGCGTTGAAGTTCGCAAAACTTTGCACGAGCTGGAGCATGCCGGCGAAATTGTTCGCATTCGCAAGAATCGGTACGTCCTTCCATCCGAAGCCGATCTTGTCACTGGGAAACTGTCGATCCATCAAGTCGGTTACGGTTTCCTTGTCCCGGAAAAGGCGGCAGAGCCGGACATTTTCATCGCCGCTGAGAATACCGGCACCGCAATGAACGGCGACCGGGTGGTGGCGCGGATCAGTCGCGACATCCCGCCGCGCCGCGCCAAGGTCCGAGCGGGCCAGCCATCTCAACATCGGAGCGAAGGCCGCGTCATTCGCATCCTCGAGCGCGCGCGCGACACGATTGTCGGAACATTGCAACAATCGCGGAATTTTTATTACGTCGTGCCGGACGATCCGCGACTGGTGCACGATGTCTACGTTCAAGTTCCGCCGCGCGCAAAGTTGCCGAAAACACCGACGCGTGACGACAAAGTCGTTGTTCGTCTGGAAGCGTGGGAATCACGCCACGTCAATCCCGAAGGCGAAATCATCGAAGTCCTTGGAGCCGCAACTGCGCCCGGAGTCGACATGCTGTCGATCATCCGAAAATATGATTTGCCCCCTGAGTTTCCAAAGAGTGTTCTCGATGAAGCGAATCGAATTCCGCAATCAATCGAACAAAAACTCATCCAAGGGCGCGAAGATTTGCGCGATCAATTCATTGTCACGATCGATCCGGATGACGCGCGCGACTTTGACGACGCGATCAACGTTGAAAAGATCGACAACACCGGCGGTTGGCGGCTCGGCGTTCATATCGCAGATGTTTCCACTTACGTAATTCCGGGCAGCGCACTCGACCGCGAGGCGCGGCGGCGCGGTAACAGCGTTTATTTGCCCGATCGCGTCATCCCGATGTTACCGGAGCGATTGAGCAACGGCGTTTGCAGCCTGAACCCGGGCGTGGATCGCCTCACCCATTCCGTTTTCATTGAGTTCGATAAGAACGGGCGCGCCAAAAATGCGGGTTTTGCCAAGAGCGTGATCCGCAGCGCGAAGCGCCTGACTTACAAGGAGGCCTACGCCATCCTGCAGGCGAAACCGAACGGCGAGCTCAGTCGCCGACTCCACACGGCGTGGGAGCTTGCCTCAATGCTGCGCCGCAAACGATTCGAGCAGGGCTCGCTTGATCTCGATTTTCCGGAAGTAAAAGTGCATCTGGATGCAGACGGCAAGCCAACCCGTTTGGAGCGGGTCGAGAACGACCAATCGCACCAGTTGATTGAAGAATTCATGCTGGCGGCGAACGAAGCGGTCGCGCGCGAGCTACGGCATCGCTCCATCGCGACAATTTACCGCGTGCATGAAGATCCCGATCCGGAAAAACTCGGAGAATATCGCGAATTCATTCTCAGCTTTGGTTACAAAGTCGGCGATCTCTCGCATCGCAAAGAAGTCCAACGATTTCTGGCATCGATCAAGGGCAAGCCGGAAGAGCAGGCACTCAAGATCGGTTTGCTCAAAAGTTTGAAGCGGGCGCGATACGCGGCACAACCCCTCGGACATTATGGTTTGGCCAAAGCCAATTACCTCCATTTCACCAGTCCAATCCGACGCTACGCCGATTTGGTGGTCCATCGCACGCTGGCCGAACGCAATTTGCCGCGACGATCCAAAATCGACATCGGCCAAATCGAATCCTTGGCCAACCACATTTCGGATACCGAACGAAACGCGGCCGAGGCCGAAATCGAATCGGTCCGCCTAAAGAAGCTTCAGTTTTTCGAGCAACAGCTCAAGGAGCGCAATCCGGAGGTCTTTCGCGCCGCGATCATGGATGTTCGGAATTATGGCCTGGTGGTCGAGCTTCCGGACGCTCTCGTGACCGGCGTCGTGCATGTTTCCGCGCTGAGCGACGATTTCTATCGCTTCGACGCAGCCCAACGCCGGCTGGTTGGCCGCCGGACAAACCGCCGATTTTCAGTCGGGGATGAAATTCGCGTTTTCGTTGCGCGAGTCGACACCTTTAAACGTCAAATCGACTTCGCCATCGCTGATCAGAGCGCGAAAGGACGCCCGCGACGGCATTAATCGGTTGCGAGGCGTTCTCGATTAAGCCGTTGCAGGGGCGCTTTTTTCCAAAAAATCTGCTTCCCTTTCTGATGTCAACCGGCCTACACTCTGCGGTTTTTTGCAGACATGGATAATCTCATCGAAGCAAGGGAGCTGCAGATCGAGCGTAAGCATTTTCACGTCGAGTTTCGTGAGAACGACCGCGGCAAATTCCTTCGCATCACCGAGGAAGCGCACGGTCGCCGCAACACGATCATCATCCCGAGCACGGGGGTGGATGAGTTTACCGCTGCGATAGACGAAGTAATCGACCACGCCGAGCGCGCGCCGGCGTAAAAAAAAAGCGCCCCGACGGGCTTGCCGTGGCCTTCACCCCGCTGCGTTGACACCTCAACCTGCGGAATTAGTTTGGCCACTCTCCCTAATCGGGAAGATTTCATGGCAACAAAACGGAAATCGATGAGCCGAGCTTCGTCGCGGACTGCGAAAACCCCGCGAAGATCGAAAACGCCGCAATACGTTTATTACTTCGGCGATGGCCATGCCGACGGCAGCGGCAAGATGAAGCCGTTGTTGGGCGGCAAGGGCGCGAACCTGGCCGAAATGACACGAATCGGTTTGCCGGTACCACCTGGGTTCACGATTACCACCGAAGTCTGCAGTTATTTTTACGCGCACAACCGCGGCTATCCGCCGCAGCTCAAGGCCGAAGTGGAATCGGCCCTGGCCAAAGTTGAAAAATCGGTCGGCAAAAACCTTGGCGACAAGGAACGGCCGCTTCTCGTTTCCGTTCGTTCGGGCGCGCGCGATTCCATGCCCGGGATGATGGACACGATCCTCAATCTCGGAATGAACGACGAAGTGGTAGAGATAGTTGCCAAGAAAACCCGCAACGGCCGTTTCGCATGGGATTCGTATCGGCGGTTTCTGCAAATGTACGGCGATGTCGTAATGGGCGTGCAAAAGCGCCCGGGCGAAGATCACGAGCCGTTCGAAAGCGAGATCGAACATTTGAAGGACCAGCGTTACGGCAAACACGATTTCCCGGACGTAAAGTTGAGCGTCGCCGACTTAAAGGAGCTGGTGAAGCGCTTCAAGGCGCTGATCAAGGAGCGAACGGGCAAATCGTTTCCGCAAGATCCGAAGGAGCAGATGTGGGGATCGATCAGCGCGGTGTTCGGTTCGTGGATGAACGACCGCGCCATTGTCTATCGGCGCAAATACGGAATTCCGCACGATTGGGGCACAGCCGTGAACGTGCAGACAATGGTATTCGGAAACATGGGCGAAACGAGCGCGACCGGCGTCGCGTTTACACGTGATCCGGCCAGCGGCGAAAAAGTTTTCTACGGTGAATATCTGATCAACGCACAAGGCGAAGACGTCGTCGCCGGCGTGCGTACGCCCCATCCAATCGCCCATCTGGCGAAGGAAATGCCCGCCGCGCACAAAGCCCTGATGAAGGTCCGTGAACTTCTCGAGCAGCATTTCAAGGACATGCAGGACCTCGAGTTTACCGTCGAAGAAAACCGGCTCTACATTTTGCAAACGCGCAATGGAAAGCGCACCGGTCACGCCGCCGTCCGCATCGCCGTCGACATGGTCGCCGAAAAACTAATTTCGAAAAAAGACGCGGTCCGCCGCATCCCTGCCGATTCACTCGCTCATCTGCTCGCACCGATCTTTGATCGACAATCAGCGAAACAGGCAAAAAAGATCGGAAGCGGGCTCGCGGCCGGTCCGGGCGCGGCCTCGGGTCACGTTGTCTTCAGCGCCGAAGAAGCGGTCGCCCGTTCAGCCAAAGGCCAAAAGGTCGTGCTCGCGCGCATTGAAACCTCGCCGGAAGACTTGCGCGGAATGATCGCGGCCGAGGGAATCCTGACCTCGCGTGGCGGCGTTTCTTCCCATGCCGCTTTGGTTGCGCGGCAAATGGGCAAAGTCTGTGTCTGCGGCGCGAGCGGGATCCAGATCGATTATCAAAAGCGCACACTCAGCGCCAACGGCACGACGCTCGCCCAAGGCGATTACATTTCGATCGATGGGACCGCGGGCGAAGTCTTTGCCGGGGAAGTGACAACTGCTCCGTCGGAAATCATTCAAGTGTTGGTCGACCGATCGCTCGAAGCGAAAAAAAGCCTTACCTACCGCGAATACGCGAAACTGATGACCTGGGCGGACGAATTCCGGAAACTCGGTATTCGGACAAATGCTGACACACCCGAACAAGTGGCCAACGCGGTCGCGTTCGGCGCTGAAGGAATCGGACTTTGTCGAACCGAACACATGTTTTTCGAAGGCAACCGGATCGATGCGATGCGCGAGATGATTTTGGCCGGCACCAAAGAAGAGCGATCGCGGGCAGTAGCTAAATTACTTCCTTATCAACGAAAAGACTTCGTCGGAATTTTCACTGAGCTGAAAGGATTGCCCGCCACGATCCGGTTTCTCGATCCGCCGCTTCACGAATTTTTGCCGAACGATCACGCCCAGCAAAATGAGCTGGCAAATAAACTCGGCGTCCCCGCTGAGCAAATTTCGCGGCGTGTGCACGAGCTGCACGAGTTCAATCCGATGCTCGGGCATCGCGGCTGTAGACTCGGGATCACCTTTCCTGAAATTTCCGAGATGCAAGCACGCGCGATTTTTGAAGCGGCCGCGGAGGTGCAAGCGAGCGGAATCAAAGTGCGACCGGAAATCATGATCCCGCTGGTTGGATTTCCGCGAGAACTCAAGCTTCAGATCGACATCGTCCGGCGCGTAGCCGAGGAAGTGACAAAGAAAAAGAAGGCGAAATTCGATTATCTCGTCGGCACGATGATCGAGATTCCGCGCGCGGCCCTCTTAGCCGATGAAATTGCGCGCGACGCTCAATTCTTCAGCTTCGGCACCAACGATCTCACCCAAACGACGCTGGGGATGAGCCGCGACGATTCCGGAAGTTTTCTACCTACTTACGCCGAGCTCGACATCATCGATACGAATCCGTTTGCGTCTATCGATCAGCGCGGCGTCGGCCGTTTGATGGAAATGACGCGAGATCTCGGCCGGAAAACGCGACCGGACATCAAGCTTGGAATCTGCGGCGAGCACGGCGGCGAACCCAACAGCGTGAAATTCTGCCACCGCCTCGGCTTGGATTACGTCAGTTGCAGTCCATTTCGAATTCCGATCGCCCGTCTCGCCGCCGCCCAGGCCGCTATCGCGGAATAGACGTCGATCTTTACATCTACTTCGCCGTCGACTGAGCGGCATGAAATGCTAGCCAGG
>CATPAT010000236.1 GCA_955652155.1 uncultured Chthoniobacterales bacterium
CAGTCGCACCGTGTTTCGCCTTCGAGAGATCAATTGCGCGCCAAATGTGCGGCAACCGCTCACGCAAAAGTTTCATCGGATGCGGACCGGCGGTTAAATTCATCGTTTCGTAATCCGCGCGCACCCGCTCCGGCATCGTCATCGGAAGAAGCGGCGACTTTGTCGCGCTGTCATCCCGAGCGGAGCGAGGGGCCTCACCTACGAAGCTTTGATCACACTGTGAAACGAGAACGTTCGATGAGTCTGTGCGAGGTCCTTCACTTCGTTCAGGATGACCCCCTTTTTTCCCCAGCAGATCGTCATGAATCGTTTCTTCCACTCTCCACATCGCCGCCCGGCGATGATCAGCGAAACAGTTGAGTGCGCCCAATTCCGCCAGCGTGCGCAACTCTTCTTTGGAAAGCGAAACCCGCCGTTTGAAATCGTCCAGTGAACCGAATTCTCGATTTTGCCGTTGTCGCACGAGCTCTTCGCCGTGCTCTTGCCGCAATCCGTTCACCACGCACAAGCCAAGTCGGAAGGTGTTGTCATCGATAACCGTGCAACGCCAGTCTGATTTCATGACGCAGACCGGCTTGACCTTCACTCCATGCCGCTGCGCATCTTTCACGATCGTAGCCGGCGTATAAAAGCCCATCGGCTGATTGTTGAGCAGACTGGCGTAAAACTCCGGCGCACGATGCACTTTCAGATACGCGCTCGCGTAAGCCAGAATCGCAAAACTGATCGCGTGCGATTCCGGAAACCCGTAAAGCGCAAATGAACTGATCGATTGAATAATCTTGTCGATCTTGTCCGGCGCGACGTTCTTCCGCTCCATCGCCGCGCGAAGTTTTACGCTGACACGTTCCATCCGTTCCTCCGAGCGATGAAAACTCAGCGCCCGCCGTAATTCCTCCGCTTCGTTGCCGGAAAAATCGGCCATGATCATCGCGATCTTGAGCATTTGCTCCTGGAACAATGGAACGCCGAGCGTGCGTTCGAGAACGGGTTTCAGACGATCGTCAAAGTAGGTGACCTTTTCTTTCCCAGCGCGACGATTCAAATAGGGATGCACCATGTCGCCTTGGATCGGTCCCGGCCGAATGATCGCGACTTCGATCACGACGTCATAAAAACATTTTGGTTTCATCCGCGGCAACGTGGCCATTTGGGCGCGGCTCTCGATCTGGAAAACGCCGATCGTGTCGGCGTGCTGCATAATATGAAACGTTTTCTCGTCGTCTTTTGGAATGTGAGCGAGATCGAGCGGCCGCCCGCGCTCGCGACAAAGCTCAAGCGCGTCCTGCATCACCGACATCATCCCCAGGCCTAACAAATCGACTTTCACGATCCCGAGATCTTCGCAATCGTCCTTGTCCCATTGCGCAACCACGCGGCCCGGCATCGACGCGTTCTCCAGCGGCACGAACGAGCTGAGTTTGTTCTGACAGATGATCATCCCGCCGGAATGCTGGCCGAGATGTCGCGGTAATCCGTAGGTCGCATGATACAAACGGATGAATGCCGGCATCCGCGGATGCGATTTAGGCAAACCAGCCTGCTCGATTTGTGATTGGAGATCGAGCGTGTGCGGGAAATCGCCGTTCGCAAAGAGATGCGAGAAGCGATCGAGAATGCTCGGGGAAAAATTGAGCGCTTTGCCAATCTCGCGCGCGGCGCTGCGGCCGCGATAACTGATCACGTTCGCAGTCATGGCGGCACCATGTTTGCCGTAGCGTCGGTAAATTTCCTGGATCACCGCTTCGCGACGATCGCCGCTGGGAAGATCGAGATCGATATCGGGCCAGCCTTTCCGGTTTTCGTTCAGGAACCGTTCGAAAACCAAATTATTGCTCACCGGATCGACCGGCGTAATGCCGAGGCAATAACAAACCGCGCTATTGGCGGCGCTGCCGCGACCCTGCACCATGATGTTGTGCTCGCGGCAAAAATTGATGATGTCCCAGACAATTAAAAAATATCCGGGAAATCCGAGTTTATTGATCAGTGCGAGCTCTTCTTCGAGCTGGCGGTTCACGCGTGCGCTGACCGCGGCGTAACGTTGTTGCGCGCCGAACCAGACGATCGTGCGCAAAAACGAATCCATCCTGTGACCGGCCGGCACTGGGAAGTCAGGAAATTCGTAACCGAGATTTTCCAACGAAAATGTCAGCCGCTCCGCGAGGCGGGTTGTATTTTCAATCGCTTCCGGCAAATCGCGAAAGAGTTCCCGCATTCCCCGATCGCTCTTCAAATGGCGTTCGGCATTTTGGGTTAGCAACTTGCCCGCGGCATCGAGGTGGGTGTGCTCGCGGATGCAGGTGAAAACATCGAGCACTTCGCGGCCGGACCGTTTCGCGTACTGAACACCGTTCGTCGCAATGATCGACAATCGATTCGCCCGGGCAAGATCGACCAGTTGTCGATTGATCTGCTCTTCGCGGCGAACGAAATGCCGCTGAATCTCGACGAACACATTTTCCCGTCCAAATGCGTGGATCAGAGTCTCAAGTGCGCTTTGCAAACTTGACCGCTTTAAGCGGTCAAGTTTAGCGAGCATAGCCCGCCCAAAAAACGCAACCAATCCTTCGGCGAACTGTGGCAGTTCGCTCCATCGCACCGCGCATTTGCCTTTCTCGCTGCGGAGATGCGCCTGGGTTAAGAGCTCACATAAATTTTTGTAGCCGGTGCGATCTTCGACCAGCACCGGAACAACGTCTCCGTCTTCCATCGATAATTCGGCGCCGACGATCGGACGCACGTTCTGTTCGCGGGCCGCGACCGAAAATCGTTGCGCGCCGTAAACGCCGTTGCGATCGAGCAATGCCATCGCCGGCATTTCCAGCTCGGCTGCGGTGTGCGCTAATTGCTCGGGAAACGATCCACCCCGCAAAAAACTAAACGCGCTACAGGCATGAAGCTCGACGTAGCTCATTAATTGTTGAGAAGTTGAGGTCCGAGGTGCGAGCCGCACTGGCGTTGGACTGGCATTGTTGAGCAGTTGAGATGTTATCCCCTCACCTTTCTCCTCTCCCCTTGTGAAGGGGAGAGGGTACGGGCGAGGAGTTGAGTTTTCGCTTCAGTCATAAATCCCATCCACTTTCCAGATGCCTTCGGTTTCGTGCGCGCGAATCAGATCGCCATTCTCCAACTGGACGTCCCACTCCGCCCGCGCCCACGATTTTTCGTCCCACCAATTTCCCGAAAACAGAAATGGGCCACTTTGATCGACGACTTTGCCGGCAATTTTGTCGCTCTGAAGATGTCGCCGAACCTCAGAACTAAAAATGGTCGCAGCCGCCGCCGGTCGAAATCTCCGGAGTGCTATGCGGGACTTTGTTTCTGTGGAGGCAGCTATCTCGGCTGCAACACTGCCAGTCCGGCTCGGACTCTCCCCGTTTTGGGGAGAAGGTGAGGATGAGGGGTTGCTACTTTGATTCGCGTTAGCGGACGAAACCCACTCGAACGGCTCCATTCGAAATGCGTCCGGACGATGCGTTTCTTCTTTTATCGGGCTGCCGACGCGATCGCTCCCGAGCAGCGCGCTCAATCGCGCCAGCGTTTCATAAAGCTGCTGTGGATTACGCAAAGCGGTTTCAAATAATCCAAATTGCTGTGACGCGGGTCGGATCGGTTGAGCGCTCAGCGCAACCGCAACGATCGGATGCTCGGACTTAAAATTCTCCAGGTGCGTCTGGAGCATTCGAAAGAGAAGATCGACATCGTTGGTCGGCTGCGGGATTTTGAAAACGCGCTTGTAACTTTGCTTGTCCGTCCTGGTCGCCGTGGCGACCACGGCGGGTTCGTCTTGGCGCGAATTCGAAAAACTGATGCAGAGCGTCAGTTCTTTCGCGACCAGATAAATGCTGCTCAACCGCAGGGCGAGCTGCTCCAAAAACCGTCGGAGCATGAAGAGCAGCGGCTCCGCCGTTTCGATCTCATGATCGAACTCAAAACTTTCCTCGAAGGTTTCCGGTGGCTGAACAAATTTCAGGAGCCGCGTCGCGGTTCCATTGGCCCTTTCCCAAAGCCGGACGGCGTCGGCGCCGAGCCGGTTTCGAAGTTCCTCTTTATCTAGAGCCGCGAGCTGCCCCAGCGTGTGAATCCCCCACTTCCTCAAAATCGCCAAAATATTGGCGATTTGAAGATCGGAGCTGGGAGATGGGAGGCGGGAGGTGCGAGCCGCACGAGCAATTAACTCCGAGCTGCCAACTCCAAGCTCCAAGCTCCCAAATGCCATGCCGCCAATTTACAGCAAAGTGTTATATATGTTCAAGTGAACATTTCTCTGTGAGAAAATAACGTAGTGCAGACCGTCTCGGCTACGATTCGACAAGTCGCGAGTCTTCTTCTTCGATCAAATAACCATTAACCAATAACTAACAACTGCGCGGCTCCGCGCTTTGAAACGTCAAATGTTTAGATCTGACCCCTCTTCTTTCCCTCCAGCGTGCCGGACGCGCCTCCGCTGTGCGCGTCGGGGGCTGGTTCGCCCGAATCGCTTAAACGAAGGACCAATGCGACGCTAACCTGCGGCGCCCTCAAGAAAATGAGCGGTCCCCCCGATTATCCTCTCACAACGTAGTGGCCGTGGATCCAGACTCTTTGACCGTTGCGCCGTACCCAATGTCCCGGCCTCCAGACGTAATAGCTCCGGCCCACATAATAACCAGGGCCGCGATTATAATAGGGCCGATCACCAATCTCGACCGTGACAGCCCCTGGGTAAGGGCCATAGCCAGGGCGACCAGCGTAACCGGGTCCGTATGGGCCATTACCCGCATAACCGGGTCCGTATGGCCCATTACCCGCGTAACCGGGTCCGTACCCCGGATACGCTCCGTAATGCTCATCTTCGCATCCGCTTAGACCGAACGTAACAGGAAGCAGAAGCAAGAGGAGGAGCACCGGCCATTTCCGTGTCGTTTTCGTTCCATTTCTGGCGGAGACCGCCTTCTTCTCCGCGCGATCAACAATGTTCATCTTCATACAATCATATACGCATTAGACAGAGCTTTCACGTGCACTGAATTCAGTGCGTTCGGGCGGCACGACTGCGTTAAGTGCTGCGACCCGGCAAAACGATTCCGACAACGGAATTTCGCGCTTTCGGGGGCGCATTATTTGTCCGCCGATTTCGGCGCTTCCGAGGCGACGAGTCCTTGGAAGCGCGGATCGCCCCGCAAAGGATCCCAAGTCGGATCAATCTCGAGGGTTGCTCGCGTGAGCGGCATTCCCCATCCGAACGTAGCGGAAGGCCCTTGCAAGATGTGTGAAATCGTACTAATCGCAGCATCATAATCGCCAAGCTGTACTTGCGTCCGAGCCAGCATCTCCTCTGTTCCCGAGGCGTTGAGAGCGTCATTCGCAGAGATGCCAGCCGCACGTCGTGCTTCGCTCATAGCGGCGTCTCTATTGCCAAGGGCAGCATTAAAAAGGCCCAGAAAGCCGGCAACAAATTCACTCTCATTGCCCGCTTTGTGTATCGCGGAAAAAACCTGCAAAGCCTGTTCGCAAGTCTGCCTCGCAGCTTCTGTGTCTCCAGATCCTTGTTGCGCGACCAACAGGAGGAGATAGTACCCGCCTATTTCAACTCCGAGCGTTTTATCCGCTCTCGCGATTGCTGCTTTCAGAGCTGCGCTCGCTGGCGCGTACTTGCGCTCGAAGAGAAGCTGGATGATTTGGACTTTCAACAAATGGTTATCGAACGATTCTGAGAGCACTGGACCG
>CATPAT010000237.1 GCA_955652155.1 uncultured Chthoniobacterales bacterium
CGATTGCGATCAGCGGCAGCGGAAGATTGCTCGTTTTGATAAGACAAGTCGCGGCGATGGCCAGGCCGGTCCAAACGGCGACACCAATTCCGGGGTGCTCGCTTTGCAACAGTTTAGCGAGTCCGAGAAACGCGATACCGAAAAAAAGTGGCGACAGCGCATCACCCTGGATTGAGTAGAACGCGCTCTGTGGCCAGACCGCCAGCAACATCGCAACTCCGAGCTGCAGAAATTGATTGTCAGGAAATGTCGATCTTGTCGCGGCGAAACCAATCCAAACCAAAGCGGCTGCGAGCCCGATGTTGAGAAAACGCACCCAGTAGAGCAGCGACAATCCTTGCAGGCCTAGGAGGTGACCGACATTCATCCAGCCGCCGGCGAGCGCGTAGTAAAGAGGTGGTTCGCCCGATTCGTGATTCAATCGCGATTCCCAAAAGGGAATTTCGTCATCGAGGATTTTTTGCAGCTGCTCCCGCGGTAAGAGCCAGTTCGGCGGGGGATACTGCCCGCCGTACTGCTCCGGTTTAACGAAATATTCCGGCGTGCTGTAAACCGCGAAGCAGAGCGCCGCGTCGGAAGCGAAAGGTTCGATGCTACGCGGCAGTTTGGCGTGCGCATATTTGATGACAAGGTCGAGATGCGCCTGTTCGTCTACATTGTTGAAAAACGGGAACGCGGCGGCAAAAACAAAAACATGAATCGCGGCCAGCAGGCAGAGGCTAGCAATCGCCCAACGCAGTTTCTGTTCGGATAACTTCATCACTGCGATTCCGACGCAAGGCGTTGTTCAATCACGGTCAGCGTGCCGTGCTCGGTAATTCGGGGCGCCGCGCCGCCCTTTTGAGCGAGAGTCGTTTCAATTTCCGGCCGATACGGCGAATTTGTTTCGACAACGAATACCGTTCGGTCCTCGTCGCTTGGCTCCGGTTTTGGGATGGAAGACGGATAAACCGGGCGGTCAACTCCGAAAATCGATTCGGAGGCAGTGAGTTTTTCACCAGTCTCAAAGATCAGCGGGTAAACAAAGGAAATAGTGGTCCAGACTGCTTTGATTCGGTTTTGTTCGAGATCTCGTCTGATCGCGTCGATGTCTTTGCCGGGGACCCGAAGCATACGGTGATCCTGTCGATTCGGACAAAGCGTCAACGTTTCGATCTGGTTGTGGGTGGCAGTCTCGATCAGGGCATCAACTCCGCAGACAATTACAGTCAAAAGCGTCGCTGCGCCCGCTGCTCGGACGAGCATTTTATGATCGCCAAGAAAACGATCGACGCAGCGCGCAATCAAGATCGACATGAAAAATGTCGCGCCAAGGAAATATCCCGGCACGCGAAGCGGCGCGATGATGTACGGTATAAAGCTTACGCCGATCAAAATCAGCATCAGCAAGTCTTTGTTTGTGTCGGTCGTAGCAAAACCCGAACTGAACGCGTTGCGAATTTTTGGAAATGGGCCCCGGGCGGCGATCACCACGGCAAGCGCAGCTACAAAATACAAAATGTAACCCGACCAATGTGTCTCGGGGTAATACCAAAGGACAGTGTCCGCGCTGAAAAACTTCGGCATTTCGTGAAGAAAAATCTCACGCCAGGCCTGCAAGCCGAATCGCGTCGCAAGTCCGCCGGCCTCAGGTTTCTCGAAAAACAAAAAATGCCAGTTCCGGAGAGAATGAGTCAGGTTCCACCAAATCGCTGGCGCATAGCCGATAAGAAATCCAGCTATGCAGGCAGCGAAAGTCTGAATGGAAAATTTGCGCCGGAGAAAAAGCAGAGCCCAAAGCGCCACGATCGTGATGAGAAGAAGTTCCATGCTCCAGAAGGCGATGCCGCAGACGAGTCCGAAGAAAAGAAAGTCGCGCGCGCGCTGGGCCTTTTCCTTTTCGATGATTAGAAACGAAATCACCAGCGCCGGAATGAACAGAAAGTAAAACGCGTAACCGCGCGGCTGGAAATGCCACTTCAGTAACCCTGGCCAGAGCGCGAAGATGAGACTGGCCGATGTCGCCACGCGAATGGAGTAGAGCCGCGTTGTCATCGCGTAAAAGAGCGCGAGACAAGCGAGTGACAACAAAACCGTCGGTATCTTCAACGCGACCACTCCGACGCCGGCGATCGCGAACGGAACGACTGCAAGGTACGCTTCCCATGCGCAGGAGGCATTGTAGGAGATGCCGTAGAAATAAAATGGAAAATAACGGCCCTCGAGAATGTGTTTCCCCATCAATCCGATGATGGCTTCATCACTGGTGACGTGTGTTTGTGAGACAAACAGAATGACGAAACGCACGATCGCCGTTCCGACAAGGATGAGAAGAAAAGGCAAATGCCGCCGCATGTACGCCATTGGTTAATGCGGATCAACTGCGAACTCAACGCCGATGTCGATCCCGGCACGACAGTCGTCGTGAGCTCAGATTTTGCGTTTGAGCCTGAAACCGTCCTTCATCGCCCCGTAGCCGCTCGAACAAACGCGTTCGGCGCGACGGTCACGATTACTTCGTCAACGAATATCCTGTGACCAAGACTTATTCGCAGTGGGAACGCGTCGCTTACGTGCAGCTCCCGCATGCTGTTGCTTACATCGTTCTGTCATCGCGCGATCATGCGAGCTACCAGAAAGATTCGGGCGCGCTCCAGGAGCTCCTGAAAACTTTTATTTATCTCGAGCCCAAATTGGATCAGCAACAGCACTAACTCCGCTGGTTGCTGATTGAGAGCTGGTGGGAATTGATCGCGAGATAATCTCTGACTGCGGCAGTAAACGGCTCCGCAAAATCGCGCAGCTTTTGCTCGCCAA
>CATPAT010000238.1 GCA_955652155.1 uncultured Chthoniobacterales bacterium
AGCTTGCCGTCTCGGGTGTTGATCCCGCCAATCAGCGCCGGCTGTTTCTTGCATGCCTCGTCCAATCCGAGATCGGCAAGTAATTCGACATAGCGATAGGTAATGTTGGTTAATGCCTGAGTGGCGGTGCGCGCATACGCCGCCGGCATATTGGCGACGCAATAGTGGGTGACGCCTTCTTCGACATAGATAGGCTGCAAATGCGTGGTCGGTCGCGATGTTTCGGCGCAGCCGCCCTGATCGATCGCGATGTCCACCAGCACGCTGCCCGTTTTCATCGCTTTCAACATCGCGCGCGTGATTAATTTTGGCGCCTTCGCTCCTGGGAGCAGAACCGCGCCGATGAGAAGATCGACATTCGGCATGAGCTCGCGCAAATGCGATTCGCTCGAATAAAGCGTGTGCGCGCTTCCCATGGTGATGTCGAGAAATCGCATTCGCTCGAGATCGACTTCTAAAATCGTCACGTCCGCTCCGAGACCGGTGGCCATGCGAGCGGCGTTGACACCGGCAGTGCCGCCGCCAATCACAACAACTCTCCCGGGCAAGACTCCCGGAACCCCACCGAGCAAAACGCCGCTGCCACCATTGTGTTTTGCCAAAAAATATGCGCCCATCACCACCGACATGCGCCCGGCGATTTCGCTCATCGGCTCAAGCAACGGCAAGCGGTTGCCGATCTGAATCGTTTCGTAGGCAATGGCGGTCACGCCGGACTTCAACAGCGCGTCGGTGAGCGCTTTGCTGGCGGCGAGATGAAGATAGGTGAAAAGAATTTGTCCTTTGCGCAAAAGCGGCAATTCCGCCGGAAGCGGCTCCTTCACTTTGACGATCATATCGGCCCGCGCGAAAACATCTTTGGCCAAATCGACAATTTCCGCGCCGGCCTCTTTATATTCCTCGTCCGGATAACCGGAGCCAGTGCCGCCGTTTTTTTCCACCAACACGGTGTGTCCGCGTTTCGTCAATTGCTCCGCGGCGGAAGGGACGAGCGCGATGCGCCGTTCCTGTTCTTTAATTTCCTTCGGGACGCCGATGATCACTCAGCAAGTGATAAGTGACGAGTGACAAGTGACAAGATAAAACATCCGAAACCGGTCACTCAATTGAGTGACGGATCGTCTGGCGCGGCCGCAAGCATGCGATACCAGGGGCCGAGCCGATTCATGATGTCGAACCAAAGTCGCGACAGGCGCTCGAACTTTAAAGCCGAACGGCTGGGCTTTTGCACAATCCACGCTTTTTGTTTCATCTCGGCCTCGAGTTGTCCAGCACTCCATCCGGCATAACCCAGAAACGCGCGAATGGAGGGCGCGCCTCCGGACAGATCTACCACCGCTTCGTCCGGGTTGAGCGAATGCTGATTTAATTTCAGCCCTTCGCCCTTATGCCATTCGAACGCGGCCAGCATCAGTTGATTATTTCCCACCGGCCCGCCAAAAAAAACCGGAACGTCCGCCAGATTTTGCGGCGGCGTTTCGGTCACCAAATCGGCCACGCTTTTATCAAGGGGGCGATTGACAATCACTCCAATCGCGCCGTCCTCCGGATCGTGCGCCGAAATAAAAAGGACTGCGCGGCGAAAGTTCGGATCGAGCATGTTGGGATGTGCGACCAGAAGTGATCCGGCGAGACTGCGCGGTTTTTCCCGACGCACATTGCGCATGTAAAATTAAAACGCGCATCGCAACCTTGTGCAAGTGGTTGGAAATTCTTCGCGCTCCGAACAGGAAGGAATGACCCTTAAGATCGACATTCTCACCGGGCTTACGAGGGGGTTCCTAAACGGGCTGTACGATTTATAGAAATTTCTGTTGCGGCACCGTTTAAGCTCGGGTAGTAGCTGGCCAGATTTTGGAAGATTGTTCTGGGGGGAACAGCCGCCCTTCACGCCCATCGGGCGTGGGGGGCGGTACTTTTTTGGGGAGAAAAAGAAAACGTCCAACTCCGAAAGGATTCGCGAGCAGGCAGCTGAACTCTCAACGCTCAATTTCGACGGCAGCAAAAATCTCCTGGCCCGCTGCGTTGGCGCTGGTCGTGTTGATTCTCGCCGGCGCGGCCGTCGTCGTCTTTTGGCGTCTGGAAACATGGCCCGCGCGCACAATCGGTCAGGGAACTGAAGATCTGGAACGTCTCGGAAAAGATTTGCGTTCTGCTTTCATCGAGATCGCACATTTGCAACCGCGAATTACGGTCAACAATCGCACGTTGGTCGATGAAGCAACGCCGACGGCGGAGCTCGCGATTGTGACGAAGCAGTTAAAGGTCAAACGCGAATTCCTGCACACCTGGGCCGGCAGCTCCAAGCGAATTAAATTGAGCGGAACATTTATTGCCAAAGCCGGATTCAATTTACGCCAAGATGTGGCGGTCGATGTCCGACCTGACCAAATCCTGATCCAACTCCCGCACGCGGAAATTGTCGGCGTCGAAGAAAAGCAGGTCGACGTGCTCGCGCTCGAAAACGGGCTATGGAATCGCCTTTCCGGCGCTGACCTGCAAAACGAACTGGCCCAGCTCTCGGAAATGGCGCGGCGCCAGGCATTTGAGACAGACTTACCGGGAGAAGCCGAGCAGGAACTGCAACGCCAATTACGTAAACGGATCCGAGCGCGCCAGCCGCTCAAGCTTGTCTTCACTAATGCGCCGCAGATCGAATCGCCCGCCGTAAAGCAGTAGGATAATTTGCGAAGCTGCTTTGCGCGCAAACGATTTGCCGTTAAAGCAATGGGCGCGGATGCCGAAAAATCGTCTGTTGTTGATCTCGCTCGCGGCGTTGATCGTGGCATTGGGCACGATCGTCTTCGCTCCCTTCGTCGTCTCGAATGGGGTCCGTCTCTGGCTGCGCTGGCAGGCGCATCGCCAGCAATTGAAAATTGAACTCGGCAAAGTTGCCGCACCATTTTTGCGGCCTGTTTCCATCGAGCGCATCCGGGTCACGAGCGCAGCCGACGCCGCCACTCAAATCGAGCTCAACGCCGAGCGCGCGGTTCTCCATCTCAGTCTAGCCAAAACCCTAGCTGGCCGCGGCGACGGGGTCCGGACATTGTCGATCCAAGCAGCGCGCGCTGAAATCCGTCGCGATTATTCGGAAAAGGTACGGGCGATGCCTTTCAATTGGACGGCGCTCCAGTCACTCCTCCCGGCCAATTTCGATATTGGCCATCTCGATCTGAGAGTTGAGAACGGCCCCACAGTCATTTTGCTCCGGAACGCATCGCTTTCCGGAAATCAAATTGAAGCCGGACGTTTCTCCGCGGGCGAATTAACGATCACGTCGCCCCTGTTTCGACAAACATTTTCGCAACTTCGCGGCGCGATCAAATGGCAGGAAGATCGTCTCGCGATCGGCGGGATGAATCTCGCCCGCGGAGTCGATCTTCAATCCATCACCATCGATTTGTCGCGGCTCGATAAAGAGCGCGCCGATCTCCAATTCGATCTCGATGTCTTCGGCGGAAAAATTCGCGCGAGCATTTCGAACGAATGGCCGGGGCGACATTCAATTTGGAACCTCGCCGGCACCGCGACCGGCATTTCGCTCGCGCAAACGTCCGAGGCGCTCGGATTTACCGATCAGCTCGGTGGTTCGCTTCGTGCCTGCAATTTCACTTTTCGCGGCGATCCGCGCGATCCTTTGGGAGGAACCGCTTCCGTCTGGACCGAGATGAATGGGTTGAGCTGGCACAATCGTGCCGCCGACGTGATCATGCTCGGCGCGATCTTCTACAACCGTCAGATCCAACTTCAACAGCTCTACATCAAGCAACGCAAAAACGAACTGACCATGAGCGGTCAAGGCGCGATTCCTTCTAAATCGACAGACTGGCTCAATCCCGATTTCCGCGGCCAAATTCTCGGAAAAATCACCGATCTCGGACAATTCGCGGAACTTTTCGGCGCGGGTCCCCGCGACTTCGCGGGCGCGATCGCCATTGAAGGGACACTCAACGCCCGCGAGCGCAAGCTGGGCGGATTTCTGACTGCCAGTGGAAATTCCCTGTCTCTATTTAAGAGACAAATCGATCGATTAACGGCCAAAATAAATTTGAAGGCTGATACGATCGAGCTTGAGCAATTCGAAGTCGCGCGGAAAAAAGATTTCATTCGCGCGCAAGGCAAAATCGACATCGCGCACGAGAGCGATTACTCCGGCAGCATCGAAGCGAAAGTCGGTGACGCATCCGACTATTTCCTGCTCGGTCGCGCCGGCTCGACTGGAGTGGCCATTCCGGTCCAGTTTAACACGAAAATTTCTTCCGGTTCGTGGGACACGCGGGCCGCTTTCACTTTCCCCGGATCGAGTCCGGTCGATTTGGCGGCAAAACTTTCATTTAAAATCGGTCAGGACTGGAAAACGTTCCTCGCTTCGCCGCTGGACACGACGATTCATTTTCCCGCGGTCGTCCTCGCTAGCGCTCCGCAATTTCTGCATCCGGCAATTTTCAACGAGGGAATCTTGAGCGGAACGATCTCACTCAGTCAGAACCTCGAGCATCCGAACATCACGGGCGAAGTGCAGTTGTTAAATGGTGTTCTGCAAAATGCGCCGCTCGATCTGACGCGCGCGAGCGGGCGACTGACTTTTAGCGGCGACCACGGAACGCTCGAGTTCCTGAATGCCGCAACCAAAGAGGTCGATCTTTCGGTCAAGGGCGAGGTTGATTTTCGCAACAGTAAAGATGTGATCGTGAGAATTTCGAGTGCGGCTCCGATTTTTAATACTAGCACGAATGTTCAAGATTGTGTCCGCCGAATCGAGATCGTGCCAGTCGAGACCACACTTGCGCCGACCATCGAACAGCTCCAGTTCCAAGGCGACTTGTTCGATGGCAATTGGAAGATGGGGTTGAAAGAAGTAGGAACTGCCGCGGTCGCATCCATCGCTGATCAATCGGCAAGGGAATTCCATTTCTGTGCCGGCACCTCACCGCAAGGCGAAGCCTTTAATGTGGGTGTACACCCGCGACCGCAGCCTTCGCCACCCCGCGCCCGCAAACAGGGACGGCGTCGTTAGGCCGCAGAATCGATCGGGATACCGCGCCGTTCGGATTTCGTTGTCACCAACCAGCGCACGAGTTTCTGCTCCAAATCGCTGGTCAGTTCGACGCACAAGTCTGCGCCGGCATCGACTCGTAACGGTTCGCCACTGGGCCGATCGAAAAGGAGTTGCACTCGGCGTCGGCCAGGCGAGCTCGCCAGGAGCTCGCGCACTTCGCGCAATTCCTCTTTCGTCGTCGCCGGCGAAAATTGCAGGAGTACGGCCGGCTCACTTTCGGCAGAGGTCGATCTTTCCGGCGGAGCCGTAGCCTCGCCAACGCCGCCATTTCCGTTCGAAGCGCCGTTGGCTTTGTTCGCGCTCGGTACTCTTATTTTCTGCGCCGTCGCGCGCAGCGAATCGCCGCGCGTATCGATCGTTCCGCGAACTTCCACCACTCGGCCGGGAACAAGAATTTCTGACACGACAACGTAGACATCGTTCCAAACCACAACCTCGAGGGTGCCAGTCCTGTCTTCGACCCACACCACTGCGAACGGGTTCCCTTCTCGTCGCGTGAATTTCTTTTCCACCTGCACAATCGCGCCCCCGATTCTGAACTGCGAGCGATCGTCCAGATCGCCTAACGAACTGATTGGCAGGTAATTTTTTGATGCGAAAAGATCCGCATACGCGTCTAAAGGGTGCCCGCTGACATAAAATCCCAGCAGCTCTTTTTCGTAGGAGAGTTTTTCGTGATCGCTCCACGGAGTAACAATGCGCTTCCTCGTCGTTGCCGCGTGAGTTTCTTCGTCGAACAACGAAACTTGGCCAACGGTCCGATCGCGCAGCGCGGCCGCGGCGCAGGAAAGCGATTCGTCGATGCAGGCAAAAAGTTCCGCGCGGTCGCGCCCAACAAAATCAAACGCGCCGGCTTTGATCAAACTTTCCAACATTTTGCGATTAGCGATACGCGTCCCAATTCTTCCGCAAAAATCTTCCAGCGAAATGTATTCCCCTGCCCGCTCCCGTTCCTGGATCGACATCTCCATCGCGGCCTCGCCAACGTTTTTGATCGCGGCCAGTCCGTAGCGGATCGCCATTTTTCCGTCCTGAGACTCAGGCGTGAATTTCAAACCGCTCTGATTGATGTCGGGCGGCAAAATCGAAATTCCCATGCGTTTGCATTCGCCGACGAATACCGAAATTTTATCGGTGTTATTGATTTCGTTGCTCAGCAATCCGGCCATGAACTCGACGGGAAAATGCGCCTTTAAGTAAGCCGTGTGATAACTGATGACGCCATAAGCCGCGCTGTGGCTCTTGTTGAATCCGTAACCCGCGAATTTTTCGAGCAAATCGAAGATCGCGTTCGCTTTTTTCTCCGGGATCTTGTTCGTGCGCGCGCAACCTTCGATAAAGTTGTTGCGCTCTTTCGCCATGGTTTTTTTGTCCTTCTTGCCCATCGCCCGGCGAAGCAGATCGGCTTGCGCGAGAGAGTAGCCCCCGAGTTTGCTCGCCGCCGCCATCACCTGTTCCTGGTAAATCATCACGCCGTAGGTGTCGGCGCAGATTTCCTCGAGCAGCGGATGCAAATACTTAATCGCCGTAACTCCCTTTTTCGCTTTCACGTACTCGGGAATCAGTTCCATCGGCCCCGGCCGATAGAGCGCGATCAACGCGATGATGTCATCGAGCTTCTTGACCTCGAATTGCTTCGAGAGGTTGGTCATCCCACCGGATTCCATCTGGAAAAGGCCGATCGTCTCGCCGCGGTTGTAGAGACCAAACGCCGCCGAATCATCGAGCGGAATGTTTTTTAACGAAAACTCCGGCTCTCGTTTGTGAATCAGCACGAGCGTATCCTCGATCACGGTCAGCGTTTTCAGCCCGAGGAAATCCATCTTGAGTAGCCCAAGATCGTTCAGCGGGCCCATCGGATATTGGCTGATCACGTCGTTGCCTTTGACGTCGCGGCAGAGCGGTATGTAATCGGACAAGTCGCGATCGGCGATGACGACACCGGCCGCATGCACACCGGCATTGCGGGACAAGCCCTCGAGTGTCTTCGCGTATTCGAACAGCTGTTTCGTTTGCGGCTCGGTCGCGATCGCGCGTTTCAATTCCGAATTTTTTTCCGCGGCCGAATCGAGTGTAATGTTCAACTCGTTTGGAATCATCCGCGCGATCCGGTCCGCCGCCGCGTAGGGAAGTCCCATCACGCGGCCGACGTCGCGCACCACGCTCTTCGCTTTCAATTTCCCAAAGGTGATGATCTGCGCGACGCGCCGCTCGCCGTACTTTTGCCGCACATACTCCAAAACTTCGCCGCGGCGCGCTTCGCAGAAGTCGACGTCGATATCCGGCGGCGAAACACGGTCCGGGTTGAGAAAGCGCTCGAAAATCAATCCGAATTGTAACGGATCGATGTCGGTGATTCCGAGCACATAGGCAATGATCGAGCCGGCGGCCGATCCGCGGCCTGGGCCCACCGGAATTCCGCGGCCTTTCGCGAAGTGAATGAAGTCCCAAACGATCAGGATGTAACTGACGAAACCAGTCTTCTCGAGCACACCGAGTTCATAAGCGAGCCGCTCGCGTAGTTGGTTGTCGATCTTGGCGCGCTCGCCGTAACGCTCTTCCAGACCTTTGTAACAAAGCTCGCGCAAAAACCCTTCGCGCGTTTGTCCCTCCGGCACCGGATATTCGGGGTATTTTGATTTTCCGAATTCAATCGTGACGTTGCAGCGTTCGCCGATCGCGAGAGTATTCGTAATTGCATCCGGGAAGTCCTTGAACAGCTCGCGCATTTCCGCCGGCGATTTGAAATACAGCTCCGGCGCATAGCGCATCCGGCTTTCGTCCTGGACCATTTTGCCGGTGCCGATGCACAACATCACGTCGTGGGCGTCATGATCGTCGCGTCGCAGAAAATGGACATCGTTCGCCGCGACCAGGCCGACGCCGAGATCTTTTGCGATTTGCGGCAACACGCGATTGCACTGGCGTTGTTCTTCCATCCCGTGATCGTGCAGCTCCATGAAGAAATTTTCGGCGCCGAGAATCTCGCGATATTCGGCCGCGGCTTGTTTCGCTTTCTCAATATTGTTCGATTGAATCGCCGAGTTCACTTCGCCCGCTAGACAACCGCTCAGCCCGATCAGCCCCGCCGAATGTTGCGCCAGCAGCTCCTTGTCGATCCTAGGGCGGTAGTGAAATCCATCGAGGTGCGCGGTTGAGATCAGTTTGACCAGGTTGCGATAGCCGACGTCGTTTTGCGCGAGCAAAGTGAAATGATACGCCGCTTCCCGCAGCGAATTCGCCTTCTCCTTGTGCGAGCGCGGGGCAAGGTAGGCCTCGCAGCCGATAATCGGTTTCACGCCGGCGCGCGTCGCTTCCTGGTAAAATTCGATCGCGCCGAAAAGATTGCCGTGATCGGTCACGGCCACGGCCGGCATGCCGAATTCGACCGCTTTTTTCATCAGCTCCTTCATCCGCACCGCGCCGTCGAGCAGGGAATATTCGGTGTGAAGGTGGAGGTGAACGAAC
>CATPAT010000239.1 GCA_955652155.1 uncultured Chthoniobacterales bacterium
ATGCCGGAAAATGTTCCCCTCTATAATGATATGCGGGTAACGGAATACCTTGATTACCGTGCCGCGCTCAAAGGCGTGCCACATCGCCGCGTGGCCGAGCGCGTCGGCGACGTAAAGGAACTGTGCGGTTTGCGCGAAGTGGAAAGAAAATTAATCGGAGCACTTTCCAAAGGTTATCGCCAGCGAGTCGGTCTGGCCGATGCACTCGTAAATGAGCCCGAGCTCCTTATTCTCGACGAGCCGACCATTGGCCTTGATCCAAACCAAATCCGGCAAGTACGGGAGCTGATTAAAAATCTCGGCAGGCAACACACAATTCTACTTTCGACCCACATTTTGCCGGAAGTGGAGATGACCTGCAGCCGCGTCATCATCATTCATAAGGGCCGGATCGAAGCGTGCGATACGCCGGACAATCTTCTTGGTCAGATTCGCCAGGCCGGCGGCGTCGTGGTTGAGGCGAAAACCGGCAAAGACGACGGCGCGGAAGAGTTAAAGAAAATTTCCGGCGTCCGCGACGTGACGACCGACCAAGATAACGATTGGAACATATTTTCGTTGCGGGTCGAGTCCGGCCTCGACGTGCGCGAGGAAATTTTCCGGCTCGCGGCCGCGCGAAAGTGGACCCTACGCGAACTCTCCCAGCGACGCGCCACTCTCGAAGATGTGTTCGTCGAAATCACGCACGCGGATCAAACGGACGTATCGATCTAAGCGATGAGAAAATTTTACACCCTGCTCGCCCGCGAGGTCCGCGGCTATTTTCATTCGCCGATCGGTTACATCGTTGTCGTGTTTTTCCTGCTCGTCACCGGCGTGAATTACTACTTTCAGATTTCGTTCATGAACCAGCGCCCGGCGAGCTACTCGGTTCAAGAAGCGTTTTTCAATAACGTTTTTTTCTGGCTTCCGTTCATTTTGATTTTTCCGTTGATCACGATGCGTCTTTTCGCCGAGGAATTTAAGCTCGGCACGATCGAGCCGCTCATGACCGCGCCGGTGCGGGATTTGCAAGTTGTGCTGGCAAAGTTTTTCGGCGCACTCGTGTTTTACATCGCGCTCTGGCTTCCAACGCTCCTCTACTTCGCGATTTTTCAAAAGATCACGCAGCAACCGGCGGCGAATTCGGCAGGAGCATACTGTGGCTCCTACCTGATGGTCTTGCTGCTTGGAATGTTTTACTTGTCGGTCGGTTGCCTCGCCTCAGTCTTAACGAAGAATCAGATCGTTGCCGCGATTATTTCTTTTTGTGCGATCACGCTTCTGTTCTTTCTCGGTTTGATTCAATACATCCTACTCGACGTGAGCGGCGGAATGCGCGATTGGCTCGGTTACGTTTCCGCGATCGAACATATGGCCACCTATTCACGCGGCATCATCGATACGCGACCAGTCGTTCTCTATTTGAGCATGACCGCGCTGATGCTGGCGCTGACCTATCAAGCGTTTCAATCGCGAAAATGGAGGTTGTGACGATGGCCGACCTAGCGGACAAAGCGAAACCCAAGAAAATTCATCGCCTCCAAATTGGACTGAACGTTTTGGTCCAGCTCATTCTCATTTTCTTTCTGGTCACCGCGGTGAACTGGATCGGGTTCCGGCATTACAAACGTTGGGACGTCTCGCGCGATCAGAAATACGCGCTCTCGGACAAGACCAAGCGCTTTCTGAATTCGATCAAAGGAAAAGTGCGGATCACAGTTTTCTTTTCGCCGAGCACACCGATCAGCGGCGACGTTTCGAGTCTGCTGACGGAATATCAATACGCGGCCAAGGGCAAGATCGACATCGAAAACATCGATCCGCAGCGAAGCCTCTCCCGGGCCAAGGAGCTGTTCGACAAATACAAGGTGGTCAGCGACGAAAGCTTGATCGTGATCGATTACGAGGGCCGGAACAAAACAGTAAAGGCGTCGGAAATGGCCGAGATCGATCAGAGCGGGATGGCGTTTGGTGAAGGTCCGCGCGTGACCGCGTTTAAAGGCGAACAGGCGATCACTAGTGCGATGATGGATTTGGTCGAAGGAAAAAAGAACACGATTGGATATGTGACTGGCCACAAAGAGCCCTCAATCGCAGAACCGTCACCGCTTGGAATGCTTGGCCAACAACAGCAACAAGAGGCCAGTCCGATTTCGGTGCTGAAGACGTTCATCGAGAACGAAAACATTAAGTTTCAGGAACTGAATCTTTTCAATGAACCGCAAATTCCAGCCGAGATAAAAACGGTGATGATCGTCGGCCCGCAATACGATCTCTCCGATCGCGAAATAAAATTGCTCCACGATTTTTGGAACAAACAGGGACGGATCCTTTTACTGATCGATCCATCAGCGAAGACGCCGAAGCTGAACGCGTTTCTTAACGAATTGGGCGTCAAAGTTAACGACGACCGGTTGATGGCCTTTGTCCGCACCGGGATCGAAGAACTGGCCTTGATCCGCGACGTGCAGGCGCGCTTCCTCGGGAACAGTCCAGTCACAAAACGTCTCGCAGATGTGCGCGCTATATTCTTCGGCGGCACATCATCGATCATACTCGAGCCGCAACGAGTTCGCGCAGCGAACATTCAACTCCAGCCATTGATTGAAGCCGAGAAAGGTTATTTCGCCGAGACGGATTACAACACCAACGACCAGGCGAAACTACAAGCGGACGCCAAAAAGGCGGGCACGGCGCCGTTGACTATCGGCGTTTCGATCGAAAAAGGTGGCAGCGCAGATGAGCGAGTCCAGATGAATTCATCGCGAATGGTGGTGGTGAGCAACGCTACCTTCATTCAAAACAACGCGTTGACGCAGGACCAACAAGCGCTCGATTTCATTTCTTCGAGCACAAACTGGCTCTTGAGCCGCGAGCAACTCATTGGAATCGCGCCCAAAATTCCGAAGACGCTCACCTTTAGCCTGAACGAAAGCGCTTTGCGGAGCTTGCGCTGGACGATCCTTATATTCATGCCGCTCATCTTTGTCGTCCTCGGCACCGCCGTTTGGTGGAAACGGCGCGCTTAAGGAAGTCGCTGAAATCTCATGAAATGGAAAACGACATTGGTCTTGTTCGTCATCGCGGCAGGAGTTTTTGCTTATCTCTTTTTCGTCGAGCGAAACCGGCCCGGTACCGAAGAAGCCACGCGCCAGGCCCAGAACGTTGTTAATTTTAGCCGCGACAAAGTGAACGGCGTCGTCATTCAAAATGGCGACGATCAGATCGACATCCGCCGGCGCGACGATAAATGGCGTCTGGAAATTCCAATTAAGGATCAGGCCGACGGTTCGGTAGTGAACAATTTGCTGCTCGATCTCGAGAACTGGCAGAAGGACGCCGCCATCTCGGCAAAAGAGATGGAAGCGGATAAAAACAAGCTCGCCGATTACGGCCTTGCCAACCCAAAGCTACGTTTGAAGCTAATTGGCCCGGATACGCCACCGGAGATTTTCTTCGGGAAGGACGCGGCCCTGGAAGGCAAGATGTATGTCCGGTTTGGGAATTCCAAAGAAACCTTTCTCGCGAACCAATCGGTCAAGAAGGCGATCGACAAAAAACCGGAGGATTTCCGCGATCGAAAACTCACTGACTTGATCATGGCGCAGGTTGTTCGGGTCGTGCTCAAAACTTCGGCGGGCGAAATGGAACTGCAGAAAAAGGGCGATCACTGGGACATTCTGAAACCGTTGCACACGCGCGCCGACGACCAAAAGGTGAGCGACCTGATCGCGCAAGTCACGACTGCGCGCATTCAACAATTCGTGGCCGACGATCGCGGCGATCTGCATCCGTACGGATTGGCCGAGCCGCATGGTTCGCTCACGTTGTTCGCGCAGAATGACAAAGAGGGGCAAATGTTGCAGATCGGTGGTCCCGCAACTGCGGGAGGAAAAGAGAAGGACCAGGTTTACGTGCGATTCTCGCCGCGAGGTTTCGTTTATACATTGCCGAAAAAAATCGAGGAAATCCTAAACAGCAAGCCCAACGACCTGCGCGATCGTCATCTCGTTCGGATCGACACAAAAATTCTCGACCGGCTAACCATCGACTTTCCCGGCAAAGGCAAAACGGTTTTCGCGCGCAAAGACGAGAACTGGTCCATCGCCAGCCGCAATAACGCGCCTGCAAATTCGGGTGAGGTCCGACGGCTTATCGATCGACTGCAAAACGAGCAGGTCACAAAATTTGTCGAAGATGTCGCTTCGAATTTGCCGAAGTACGGCCTGGATAAGCCGCAATTGATTGTCACCTTCAGTTCGTTCGCTTCCGAGAACACAGCTGAAACCAAAGCCGGCGAACAACCATTCGCATCGGTGGCGTTTGGAAAAGTGGAAGGTGAGAACGGCTACGCGCGGGTCGGCGATGAGCCGTTCGTTGTCGCGGTGCATCGTAATTTGCTCGACCGGATTTTCACGGATCCGTTCCAATGGCAGGAATTATCGATCTTCAATTTCAAGCCGGAACAGATCCATCGCGTCACAGTGACGACGGATAAAGAGTCCGCGTTGGTGCGAGCCGAAAACAATCACTGGAATTGGGCCAAAGGGAGCGGCCCGATCAATCAAACTAACCTGCAGTCGGTTCTCAACAGTTTGGCAACATTGCACGCCGCGCGCTGGATTGGATCGACAACTCCCGCGCATGCTTTCGATAAACCGCGGCTTGTCGTGACTTTCACGACATCGCCCGACGATAAGACGACACACACACTTACCATTGGCGCCCCGACGCCTGACGGGATGTCGTTTGCAAAAGTGGACGAGCGCGAAGGAACATTTGCGCTCAACAATCCCGATTTGAATGTGTTGAAACTACCACTCGTTGGTCAGGAATCGCCGTCACCGTCGCCATCGCCGACGGGATCGGCACCGCGTTAACTCCGCTTCTTCGCGGTGTAAATCGTGACAATACCGCCGCTAAGAGTTTCGGCGGTGGCATCCCGAAATCCGCTTGCCTCGATTAAACGCTCCAACTCTTCGCCGCTGGGAAATTGCTCGATCGAATCGCCCAAATAATCGTAAGCGGCCTTCTTTCGGGTGAGAAAAGATCCGAAAATCGGAAGCAGATGATGAAGATAAAACCGATAAATCGCTCGCAAAATCGACGTCGACGGGAGGGAGAATTCCATGACCAGTAAATTGCCGTTACTCCCCAGCACACGCGCCATTTCTCGCAAGGCGACGTTGCAATCTTTGACGTTGCGCAAACCGAAAGCGATGGTCAGACAATCGAATGTCCGATCGGCGAATGGAAGCGAGAGAGCATCTGCGGTAACAACTCGACGAACACCTTTCGCTTGCGCAACCGCCAGCATTTCCTCGGAGAAATCCGCGCCAATGATTTCTGCATTCGGCAACGCTTTCGCCAGCGCCAGCGCCAAATCTCCCGTTCCGGTAGCAAGATCAAGTATCGTGTGCGGATTCCAGCCGGCCACGATTTCCGCCGCTCGTCGGCGCCAGAGGAAATCGCATCC
>CATPAT010000240.1 GCA_955652155.1 uncultured Chthoniobacterales bacterium
TCTCGCGAAAGATGACTCCGTGATAAACAAGATTGTTTACAAGTACAGCCCCGCCGGGAAGCAGATCGGTTATTCCGTGTTCGACCCGGCTGGAAAATTGGTTTCCGGAAGTACTTCGCCGCCACCGGCGGCAACGCCCAAACCGCGCAATGCGCTCGGGCGGTAGCAGTAGGCGGCTTGCCTCAGCCGACAAAAGGGTCTAAGAAGATTGCCCCGTGATTGACTACATCCAGAAGGGCGGTTTGCTCATGTGGCCGATTCTGGCCTGCAGCATTGTCGCCATCGCGGTCTTCGCTGAGCGCTTTTTCTACCTTCATCGCGCTACTATTCACGTCGGCGAATTTTTGAAAGGACTTTCAAATCTCGTCCAACGCCGTAACTTTGCCGAAGCATTGCATGAATCGGCGGGAACGCCCGGTCCGGTCGCTCGGGTTATTCACGCCGCACTTTTGCGGCACGACATGTCGAGATCGGAGCTGCGCGAAATCGTTCAGGAAGCGGGGCAACTGGAGGTTCCAAAGCTGGAACGTTTTCTCGGTGTTTTGGCGACGCTTGCTTTTCTGGCGCCGTTACTTGGTCTGCTCGGGACCGTTGCTGGAATGATCGATGCCTTTGGCACGATCGCTTCTCATGGCGGCTACGCGACCGTCACCGAACTCTCGGGCGGAATTTACAAAAGTCTGCTCACCACTGCGGCCGGGCTCGTGGTCGCGGCCCCGACTTTTGTCGCTTACAGCTATCTTTCATCACGCGTAAACACCATGCTGCATGAGATGGAGCGCGCCGGCATTGAGATCGTGCACATGCTGAAAGACAGTGAAGCCCTTACCGGTATTATCAGTTTTCAGCAGTCACCCGAAACACTGAGCGGTCCTCGAGAAGCGCATCGGGATCGCTAGATCGATCCGCAAGGACGGATTCGCCGTGGCGAACAATCGCCCAGATAGATGATCAAGGCATGAAGCTGAGTCGGACCAAGGAATATAATTTCGGCTGGCTGGTCGTGTTCCCACTCATCGACGTGGTGTTTCTCCTCATTTTTTTCCTGCTCCTGAGTTCGAACTTTATTTTACAACCGGGGATCGCGGTGTCGGCGCCGGCCTCGCCATTCCTGCTCGGCGCGCAGCAGAACCAACAAATCATCAGCATTACCGGCGGTGCGGTCCCGGCGATTTATTTTCGTGACCAAAAGATCTCACTCGAGCGGCTCGGGCCATTGTTGGATGCGGCCAAGCGCGAGAATCGCTCTATTATTATTAAGGCCGACCGCCAGACGCCCTACGAATTGGTTGTGGCCGTGACCAATGCCGCGCTCGAACACGGAATTTCCTCCGTCTCATTGGCGGCTGCTCCGCCGCAATGAATGCTTCGACCACCCCGCCATTGCTGTTTAACTGGGATCCACCGCGCGGTCGTAATCTCGCGATAACGGGTTTTCTCATCGCCTCGGTCGGGGCGCACGCGGCCTGTTTTTATCTTTTTCAGATTGTTTATCCGCCTACCGTCTCGCTCATGCCCGCACCGCAGCGGGTGAATTTGATCAGCCCCAATTCCGAAGAAGGGGCGACGCTTCTGCGCTGGGTTGATGCGGAAGATCCCGCGCTCGCGTCCACGACCAGGCGGTCTCCGGGAGCGAAGCTTCATCTCTTAAGCAATGCGCAGCACGTTCCTTCTTACTTTGCGAGTGAGCCGAATTTGAAGGAGGCGCCGCCGTTGACTGTCGATCTTCGTGTCCCCAGCGCACAGCCCCCTGGTCCGGTCCCCGCACCGCGCCGAGCGCGACCGAAACCGATCGAAGCGGTTCCAACCAAAGTGACTTTTTCCAATGAGCTGGATCGAATCGGCCAGCCGAAGTTTGTGCCAACAAAATTTAAAGCGTCCGCGCACGAGCCGCCGCAAAATGCGCAGTTTCGGATTGCGGTCGATGAACAGGGCACGGTCCGTTACTGCTTCATTTTGAGTTCCTCCGGCGACGCCGCTTTGGACGAGCAGGCGAGAGGACATCTCGCGCTTGGCCGTTTTCCGGCAGGGCTCGTCCTGAGCGGAGCCGAAGGATCGACATCCAATGGCAACTCGCTGGTTTGGGGGATGGCCACGATCGAATGGGGCAATGACGTCGCGGCGACGAATGCAAAACCGACACCGGGCGCGCCGTGATTCGAGTCAGTCTGGCCACGCTGGTCACAATTTATCTACTCCTTTCCCTTGCCACGATTTTCCTTCTCTGGATAGTAGCTGAGTGGAACCGGCGCCGGCGTGAGCGGCGCGCATTGCGCTACCGGTTACGTTGCGTGATTTGCGCGTTCGAGTTTGAAGATCGAACGGCGACCTTACTGCCACGCTGTCCGCGTTGCGGCAGCTTGAACGAAAGATTTAGATTGGAGCAAATTTAATTATGGGAATGTGGATTGGCCGAAATCGAAAAGCGCGCGTGACCTACGGGTTCGACGAGATCGCACTTGTGCCCGGGCGTGTCACGATCAATCCCAACGAAGTCGATATCGGGTTTCGGTTGCCGCGTAAAAACGCTGATCCGCTCGAACTGAAAATCCCGATTCTGGCCAGCGCCATGGATGGCGTTGTCGATGTTCGGTTCGCCGTTGCCATGAGCAAGCTCGGCGGTCTGGCCGTTTTGAATCTGGAAGGCGTGCAGACTCGCTACAAGAATCCGCAGGAGGTTTTGCAAAAGGTTGTCGATACCGACAAATCTGAAGTCACCTCATTGTTGCAGCGAATTTATCAGGAGCCGGTTCACCCGGATTTGATTGCAGCGCGGGTGAAACAAATCAAAGATGAAGGCGGAATCGCCGCCGTCAGTTCCATTCCGCAACGTGCGGCCGAGTTCGGGCCGATCGCGCAGGAAGCTGGCGCCGATGTTTACGTTGTGCAAAGCACGGTCTCAACCGCGCGACATATCTCGACCGAATACAAATCGCTCGATCTCACAAAATTTTGCGCCGATATGCGCATCCCGGTCATCGTCGGCAACACCGTCGGCTACGATGTCACGTTGGAAATTATGGAATGCGGTCCGGCTGGCATTCTGGTCGGTGTCGGTCCCGGAGCAGCTTGCACGTCACGCGGTGTCCTTGGACTCGGGGTGCCGCAAGTCACCGCCACGGTCGATTGCGCCGCCGCGCGCGACGCTTATTTCAAAAAAACGTCGCGTTATGTCCCGATCATCACCGACGGCGGAATGAGTAAGGGCGGCGACGTTTGCAAAGCGCTCGCTTGTGGCGCGGATGCAGTCATGGTCGGCAGCGCGTTTGCTCGCTCTCAAGAGGCGCCGGGCGCCGGTTATCATTGGGGAATGGCGACCCCGCATGTGAATCTCCCGCGCGGCACACGGATCAAGGTCGGCACCACCGGTTCGTTGAAGCAAATTCTTTTTGGCCCGGCCGAAGTCGATGACGGAAGTCAAAATCTCGTCGGCGCGATCACGACTTGCATGGGCAACGTTGGCGCCCGCAACATTGCCGAGTTTCAGCAGACCGAAATCATCATCGCGCCGTCGATCAAAACCGAAGGGAAACTTTTCCAGGCCGTGCAAAGCGTCGGCATGGGAACGCGTTGAGCATTTAACGATTTAACGATTCAACGATTCAATGAACAGCGACCGCAGAGTTGTAATTACCGGCCTCGGTGTTGTCACACCGGTCGGAAATGATCTCGAGATCTTTTGGAAAAATTTGGTTGAAGGCAAAAGCGGCATCGGCCGGATCCAAACCTTCGACACCGCGAACTATGATTGCAAAATCGGCGGTGAAGTACGCGACTTCGATCCAAAAAACTTTTTCAACAACGCCAAAGACGTTCGGCGCACGGATCGTTTCGTTCAGCTGGCCATGGCCGCTTCGAAGATGTCGATCCAAGACAGCGGCATCGATCTCGAGAAAGTGAACCGGGACCGCTTCGGCGTGATCGTCAGCAGCGGCATCGGCGGACTGAAAACGCTCGAGGACCAATTCAGCGTTTTGATGAACAAAGGACCGCAACGCGTCTCCGCCTTCACTATTCCGATGCTCATCAGCAACATGGCCAGCGGCGTTATCTCGATGGAATTCGGATTGCGTGGCCCGAATATGTGCATCGTCACCGCCTGTGCGACTTCCAATAACTCCATCGGTGAATCGTGGCGCATGATTAAATTCGGCGACGCCGATATTTTTGTCGCCGGCGGTTCTGAAGCTGCGATCGTCGAACTTGGTCTCGCCGGATTTTCCGCGATGAAAGCACTCAGCAAGCGCAACGATGAACCCGCGCGCGCATCCCGCCCGTTTGATCGCGACCGCGACGGCTTCGTCATCAGTGAAGGCGCGGGCATTGCCATCGTCGAAGAACTCGAACACGCGAAGAAACGCGGCGCGAAAATTTATTGTGAGCTCACCGGCTACGGACTTTCGGCGGACGCCTACCACATGACTGCCCCGCCGGAAGACGGCGGAGGCGCCGCGCGCGCCATGCAACTGGCGCTCGATCACGCGAAGATTTCGCCCGGCGACGTCGATTACATCAACGCCCACGCCACTTCCACCGGTCTTGGCGATATCAGCGAAACCCAGGCGATCAAAAAAGTTTTTGGCGACAACGCGAAACAAGTTTCGATCAGCTCGACCAAATCGATGACCGGCCATTTGTTGGGCGGCGCCGGTGCAATGGAAATGGCGGCCTGCCTATTAGCGATCCGCGATGGCGTGATTCCGCCTACGATCAATCTGGAAAATCCGGACCCGCAGTGCGACCTCGATTACACCGCCAACAAAGCGAAAGAGAAGAAAGTGCGCGTCGTGATGAACAATTCCTTCGGCTTCGGCGGCCACAACGCCACTCTGGTGGCGACGGCATTCGAAGATTAACCAACTTTTGAAGAAGAAATCTTGGTGGGCCGCGATAGTGTCACTTCTTTTGGTTGCGTTCGGAATCGTTGTCTTGCGCAATCACGCTCTAACCGAACCTGAAGCGCGCGAAATGGCGCAGACTAGATTCAGGCAAGTGTGCATCAATCATGGTTACGACCAACATTTCTTCGTTGGCCCTATCCAAACGGCAAACGGACCTAAGCAATTCGAATATCAGTGGAGGCAGGAGGACCCAAGAGGCAATTTCACGATCCTTGTCGTCGTATGGCCAGGCGGGGTGGAGTCGACTTTTTTGGGCAGGGAACCACACAGCGGTTACGAATCGAAATAGCGCGCCGTCATTCCGAACGGAGTGAGGAATCTCGCAGTCGAAGCGAGCGTCACGCTGATTAATTTGTGTGCCGCTCAAGTTTGTGGGAGATCCTTCGCGTCCGCTCAGGATGACCGCTTTTAGTTTTCCGGATTAACCGGGAAGTGTTTGTTCTTGAGATGTTCGGGGACGCGTTTGGTTTGTTCGGCTTCGATTTCTTCGGTCGCTTCGTTTAGCGCGTCGTAAGCTTCGCGGCTTTTCTTGGCGCGGCACATGTAAGCGACCGCGTGCGCGAGCGGAATGCGTGCCTCGGGCAAACCTACAAATTCGACCGCTTGTTGCGTAGCAATGGCGAGCGGCAGCGCTTCGGGATTGGCCAGACCGACATCTTCGCTGGCAAAAATGACGATCCGCCGAGCGATGAAACGAAAGTCTTCACCGGCATGCAGCATTTTCGCGAGCCAATACATCGCGCCCTTCTCATCGGACGCGCGCATGCTCTTAATAAATGCGCTGATGGTGTCGTAGTGCGCGTCACCAGCGCGATCGTACACGATCGCTTTTTGCTGAATGCTTTCCTCCGCCACCGCTATTGTGAAATGAATGACGCCTTTGGAATCCGGCGGCGTGGTCATGACGCCAATCTCGAGCGCGTTCAAACATTTCCTGGCATCGCCGTCGCTCAGCTTCGCCAAGTGCCGGCGCGCGTCCTTATCGATCTTCACTTTGTAATTGCCCAGGCCGCGTTCTTTGTCAGCGAGCGCGCGACCAATCAGCTCTTCGAGTTCCTCGACGCGCAGCGGTTCAAGTTGAAAAACCTGGGACCGCGAAACAAGCGGACTGTTGACGTAGAAAAACGGATTGTAAGTGGTCGCGCCGATCAGGCGCAGATTTCCGCTTTCAACATCAGGAAGGAGAATGTCCTGCTGCGCTTTGTTGAAATGGTGGATCTCGTCGATGAACAGAATTGTTTTCTGACCTGAAGTGCGGGTGCGATTGGTCGCGCCTGCAATCACCCGCCGCATTTCGGCTACGTTGCTCTCCACGCCGCTGAGCCTAACGAACTTCGCGTGCGTCATGTCGGCAATGATGTGAGCGAGCGTTGTTTTGCCGGTGCCGGGCGGCCCCGATAAAATTACGGACGGCAAACGATCCGCTTCAATCGCGCGGCGAAGTAATTTTCCCGGCGCGAGGATGTGTTCCTGGCCGATAAATTCATTGAGCGATCTGGGCCGCATTCGGGTAGCGAGCGGCGCACCCGCCTGAGACGGGTTGCCCTTAACAGAATCGCGGTCTTCGTCCGTAAACAAGCCCTGCACGAATAGAAAATACGACGAGCCGACGAATTGTGCATCTTGCACCGGGCGAGTCCGAGCCGGACTGGCAAAGTCAATCGCCCCTACCTGAAAACCGAGAAACTTCGTAGGTCAAACGCCGTAATTAACTAGCGTCGAGTTCCCTCCGAGCGATGAACACACCGCGACAACCATTTGTTGGCTTGGCGTTGATAGCGGTGTTGGGAATTATCATGGCAGATTTTTTTCCGATCGCAGCCTGGTACTGGTGGCTTAGTGCGATCGTTTTCGCGTTGCTCGCAATTCCACTCTTCGTCTGGCCGACCTTAGGATCGACATACCTCTTCATCGGTGCCGGTTTCTTTTTGCTCCACAATTTTCGGATCGGCGATACCGCAGGCGTCCAACTCGCAGCGGATCTGAGCGAACGGCCGCGCGTGGTGAGCGCGGTCGGGTATGTGACGTCGGAGCCAAAGGTAGCGCCAAACGGATTCGCGACCTTTCTGTTCAAGCTCGAGTCAATTGAGTTGGAAGGAAAGACCGCGTCGACCAATGCGACATTGCTCGTTCGCTGGCGTGGCAGCCCCGAATTCGGCGATGAACTGAAACTTTTCGGGATCGCCGAACCGATTGCGCCCCCGCGCAATCCGGGCGAGTTCGATATGCGTTCATATTTGGCGCGGCAAGATGTGCGGCGAACTCTTTTTGTTCGCTATCCGGAAGATGGGGTTTTGTTTCGAAAACGTGCTGGAAATCCAATCGTGCGAGCAGCACAAAAGTCGCGCGCCTGGATGCAAACTGCGATTTGTCGCGGACTGGATGATTCACCGGAGGTGCAAAATTTTCTGAGCGGCATTGTTCTCGGTTTGCGCCACCAAACGACGGAAGACATCGAAGAGCCGTTTCAGCAAACGGGCACGCTCCATCTGTTCGCCGTGGCCGGTTTGCATGTTGGAATTGTGGCGCGCCTTCTGTGGATTCTCGCGATGGTGGCCCGGCTTTCCCGAAAATGGGCGACGGCGCTCATCATTCCGCTGTTGCTTTTTTATGCCGCCATCACCGGCCTGCATGTTTCCAGCATTCGCGCCGCGGTCATGAGCTCAATTCTCCTCGGTGGCTTTTTCTTCGAGCGAAAAGTGTTCTCGCTAAATAGTCTGGCCGCAGCGGCATTTTTTCTTCTCAGCTGGAACACGAACGAGACTTTCTCAACTGGATTTCAACTCTCGTTTGCGGTCGTGGGTGCAATTATCCTACTGGCTGATCCACTTTCCGGATGGCTTCGACCGATTGGCGCTCCCGACCCATTCCTGCCACGGCGGCTGGTGAGTGGTCTGCGGCGTGTGATTGGAGTCGGTTACGAATCGATTTGCCATGGGGGTTCGGTTTCTCTGGCGGCGTGGCTCGGTTCGCTGCCATTGATCCTCTGGTATTTTCATCTGGTCGCGCCAAGCTCGCTCCTCGCTAATCTTGTCGTGGTGCCGATCGCATTTTTCATTTTGGCGGTTGCGCTGCTGTCGCTGGTGTCGGCGCCGATTGCCTCGGGCTTGTCCCTGACTTTCAACAACGCGAACTGGTCGCTCGCCAGCGCGGTGATTGCCCTAGTCCATTGGTTCGCGCAGCTTCCCGGGAGCCATTACTACGTCGCCGAACCGCATTGGCCGAAAAGACTAAAAATCACAGTCCTGGATGCCGGTGCGGGTGCAGCCGTCCATCTCCACGCCCCGCGTGCGGATTGGCTTTTCGACTGCGGCAGTGGCCGAGATTACGAAATTCGTCTTCGTTCGTATTTACACTTGGCGGGAATTAATCGAATCGACGGGCTGTTGCTGACTCACGGCGATTCGCTCCACATTGGAGCCACCGAGAGTCTGCTGCGCGATCTTGCTCCGACAGTCATGATCGACAACCCGGCGGCCGACCGTTCCACGATCCACCGGCGTCTTCGCGAAATTTTTATATCTCAGGGATTGAACCTTCTGAGTCTGAAAACGGGTGAGGAGTTTCCCCTGTCTCCCGAAGTGACTGGAAAAGTTTTGTTTCCACCGGCGAACTTCATCGCGAGCACAGCCGACGATCAGGCGTTCGTCGTCCAGCTGTCAGTCAAGACGGCAAAGATCTTGTTTATGTCGGATAGCGGTTACGCCACAGAGAGATTATTGATTGGATCCGGCGCTGATGTGCGCAGCGATGTCTTGATCAAGGGTCAGCACCATTCGGGTAATTCCGGCTCGGATATTTTTCTCGACGCAGTGCGGCCGCGACTAATCGTCGCGACGTCGCGCGATTTTCCACAACAGGAGAGAATTTCAGATGAATGGGCGGAACGGGTCCAAGCCCGCGGGATCAAACTCTTTCGTCAGGATGAAACCGGCGCGGTGGAGCTGGAGTTCGCGGAACGCGAGTGGCAGGCGAGAGCTTATCTCACGGGCGAGATTTTTCGCAGCGCCAATCGATAAATCGGGACGCCGAGCGCGCTAAATCGCCGTTCGAATTTCGACAGCGGAAAATCATCATTTTTATCGCTGGAAGTCTTCTCTCCTAAACTTGACGGCTTTAAGCCGTCAAGTTTCTCACTGACCTGCAGGGATGAGGCGTGAGCGAGTCGCTCAATTTGACGGAAATAATCGAATTGATCGGTTGCGATTTGTAGAACGCCGCCGTTTTTGAGCGCGCGATGAGTTGACTCGAGAAAGTCTTTTGTGACGATGCGCCGCCGATGATGGCGACGTTTTGGCCAGGGATCGGGAAAGAGCAAATAAAACGTTTCGATCGATGCTTCCGGCAAAAGATGACGAACAGCATAGGAGCTTTCCACGTTCAGAACGCGGACGTTTTCCAGTGCGACCGCATTCCGGCAAGCTTTCGCAACACGGCCGACTAATCGATCAATCCCGAGAAAGTTTTCTTCCGGATGGCGCCTTGCCAATTCGCACAAGAACGAACCGTCACCGCAGCCAAGATCGACCTGCAGCGGTGCGGCGCGCCCAAAGATCACGAACAGGTCAAAGGGCGCGACGTATGTTTCCGGGACCAGTTCGATCACGGAGTAAAATGGAGCCGTTGCGAGGCGATTCAACCTCGCCACGGCTGAAAATAAATTGTGGAACGGTTACGCGGTTTGTTTTGGCGAACCCAATCGCGAGCATTACAACCGCGAGGACAACGTGTAGCCACGTATTGGGAGTACTACTCGAAACCATGCCAAGCAGCGGCTGGTCGCCGTAGTAAAAGCCGAGCACCGCGACGAGCGCATACACGATTCCGAAAATCCGGAAGAACGTGCGCGATGGACCCGGGCCCGCCATTCCGCAAAGGAGAAAAACTGCCCCGGATGCGAGATGGACGATATTGTGCGCGGTGTTGACGTGGAACATGCCGAGAAGCATCGGCATTCCATTGACATTTGTTGTCACGGCCGGGACGAAGCCGAGAATGCCGATGAGCAGGAAGACTAAGCCGAAAAGAATAGCGCGCGTTTTAACCATTTGACCTCCAGTGGTTAAAGAGCCCAGGCTTATGGCAGCGAGACCAGCGGCTGACAAGCAAAAAGGCGCCAATTTATTCACAACGGCCCACGTCGCAAAGCTGTCTAAGATCGACAATATGAAATTATTTCCTGTCTTGGCCGGAGCGTGCGTCGTTCTGATTGCCGATTTTTCGCCGGCTCAGAGTTCGCCGGCTGGAACAAAAAGCGCTGTTTTCGCGGGCGGCTGTTTCTGGTGCATTCAGCCCTCATTCGACAAAGCGCCAGGCGTGATCAAGACGACGGTCGGCTACTGCGGCGGAACAGAACCGAATCCGACGTATGCGCTCGTCGGCTCGGAGAACACCAACTATCGGGAATCGATCCAGATCGTTTACGATCCGGCAAAAATTTCGTACGAGCAGTTGCTCGACATTTACTGGAAACAGATCGACCCGACGCAGTCTGATGGCCAATTCACCGATATCGGTCCGAGTTATCGGGCCGCGATTTTCTACAGCAGCGATGAGGAAAAAAAGATCGCGGAACAGTCGAAGGAAAAGCTAGGCCATTCGGGGAAATTCAAAAAACCGATCGTGACCGAGATTTTGCCGGCGATGAAGTTTTATCCGGCCGAGGATTATCATCAAAAATATTATCAGCAGGACCCAGAACACTTCGAAGCGTTCGAACACGGGTCCGGCCGCGTTTCGTTTCAGAAGAAAAACTGGGGTGAGAAGCCGTGAAGTCTTTGGCTAACAAAGGCCGCCCGCTCGCCAGATCTGAATTGGACGGCACACATCTGAATCGATGGTGCCAGCGCCTTTAAGTTGCTCGGCTTTAGAATTTGTAGAGCTGGGCGTGCTGCGTTTCGACGAACTCGGCGCGGTCGACCGAAAGCGACTCGTTCATGACCTTGCCCAATTCCTGAGCGAGGACGATCGCAATGGCGCGAGCGTCGCGAACGTAAACCGGAATCGGAAACGAACCGGCGTTACGATCATATCCGTAAATGGTGCCGTCGGTTTCCCAAACGCAGTAGGCATGGCCGGCGGGATGATCATTGTACCGAACGAGGAGAATTTTTGCCCAAAAATTGGTGTCGAGAGCGTGCTGGGTCTTAACAACCGAAAGGTAATTGCAGGCCGAAATAACGCAGCCGTTCAAAACGACGAGGTCTGTGTCCCCGGGAGAAAGAATAACTGCTTGCTGAGGGCGGCAGCTCAGGGTGACGCAAGCCAGCAAGATGGCGGAGTGATAAAATACTTTACCGAGGACGCGATAATTCATGGAAGCGGAATTGAGTGTCTCTATGAGACTTATAACAGTTATAGCACGACGAACTCCGCCGTGTGAAGCTTTATTTTTCACCCGTGCAAGAAAATTGCACACGAACTGAAAAGAACGGATTTTTGGAGAATGGTCCGCCTTCGCCAAGGCTGCGGCGCGACAATCTTCGTTCGCGATTGCGAAGCGAGCGAAGATTGGAGGCGAGGGGAGTTGAACCCCTGTCCTCGTCGCTATCCACGCAAACATCTACATGTTTATCCGATGAGATTTTTGAGAAGCCGACGTTGCACCGGCACACTGCCGACTTCCGAGCGTCCACGAATTTCCTTCACCGTCCGGCGCGGTCACTCCGCCGTCCGATTAGCCTGCTGTCCACGTTTGGCGTCGTAGCAGGCGTCCAACTCCAAACGTCACGGTCAATTAAGCCGCGAGAGCGAGATCTTGGTGATCTGCGTTTATTTGTTTTGGCTCGGTTTTTAACGAGGCCAACGAACCATCCTCGACATGCCGCCTGCGCTTCCAACAA
>CATPAT010000241.1 GCA_955652155.1 uncultured Chthoniobacterales bacterium
CATCCGCACCGCGCGTTCCATGAAGAAAATCGGCTCCATCCTGCTCGCCACTGTCGTTTTTTGTCTGGCCGCGCCGGTCTTGACGGCCGAATCGGATGACCCGAGCGAGACGTTTCTCAAAGCTTACATGACAGCGCAGCAGGGCGAAAAACTCGAGCACGAGAACCAATTTAAGGCCGCGCTTGCCAAGTATCGCTTTGCCGGCAGCCTGATCGAACAATTGCGCAACGCCCACTCGGATTGGCAACCCGCGATCGTCGAATATCGCGGCCGCAAAGTGAGCGAAAGCATCCTGCGGGTGCAGGACAAAGCTTCGACCCAGGAAAGTGTAATCGCTCCCGCGCCGCCTGCTGAAAATGCCGCCGCGGTTCCACCAGAACCGGCACCGACCCAAGTCGCCAAAGAACCGGTAACACCGTTGCCGGCCGCGAAGCCGGCCCCGGCGAGTACACCGAATGAGGTGGCGATCGAGCAGGCCACCCGCAAACTGCGCGATCGAGTCGATCAACTCGAATCTGAACTGCAGAAGTCGCGTACCCAAATGAGCGCCGCTGAAAATGAAAAGCAGTCGTTGAACAGCCGTCTTGATGAAACGAAATCGAAACTCGACAAAGCTCACGGCGATCTGGACAAAGCAAAAACGGCTGAGAAGCAAGTGCGCGATCAATTAACTGAGGCGCAGGCTTCGTTGAAGAAAACTGCGGCTGCCGGCACGAACGAGGGCAAAGCGCAGGAGGCCCTTAGATCCGAAATCGCACAGTTGAAAAAAGCGCTCGTTTCGGCGCAGCAAGGCCGCAGCGCCGCTGAAAAGGAACGGGACGACGCCAATACGAAAGTCGCAAGCGCCGATCAACAGCGGGCCTCCGCCAGCAAAGAGCGTGATGAAGCGAATGCGCGCGCGGCCGAGGCAGACCAAAAAGTCGCGAGCGCAAACAAAGAACGCGATGACGCACTCACCCAATTGAAGGGATTAAAGGATACGGAACAACGGGTGGAGGTGCTGGTCGCGGAAAATTCCAATTTGAAACAGAAGCTGGCTGACGCGGAAAAAACTGTGCGCGAGATCAGCGCGGACAAACCGAAGCAAGAAAAAGAGCTCGCCGACGTGAGAAAACAAATCGGCGATCTACAAACTCAGCTCGCAGCGAGTCAGAAGCAGAACCAGACTTACGAAACCACAGTCGCGCAATTGCGATTGCAGCTCGACGAAGCGAGCAAGCAGCTCGGGCAGGTCAAGCTCGTCGGCGCTACGCCGGGGGAGACGGCCAAGCTGACGAAAGAGAACGAAATGTTGCGCAACATCATCGTACGCGAACGTCAGGAAGAAGCGCGGCGCGATCAGGCGAAAAAGTTGATGCTGGCCGAGTTCGACAAGCTACAAATCAAATCGGAAACGTTGACTCAACAAATCCAGTTGCTGGCCCAGCCGGTGACGAGGTTGACCACGGATGAACTGGCGCTGCTCCGCCAACCGGTCGTTTCGATTTCTGATGACAATCCCGGCGCGGTCAAGGCGAGCTTCACTTTTGCCAAAAACACGAAGCCGAATACGCCTGCCCCTTCGACCGAGTCACCAGCCGGCAGTCTGGTCGCGTCGAAGGCGCCCTCTGCGCCGGCCGGACAGACTGGCTACACCGTTCCGAGCATCTTTAAGCCGAACGTCCCCGAGGACGTTGTCGATCTTGCCCGGCTAGCCAAGGAGAATTTCGATAACGGCAAATATCGGTCGGCGGAGAAAATTTATCAGGAAATTCTGACCAAAACGCCGAACAATCTTTATTCACTCTCGAATCTTGGCGTAGTTTATTTTCGCAGTGGCAAACTTAAAGCTGCCGAGTTGACCTTGAAGAAAGCGGTCGCGCTCTCGCCCAAGGACGAATTCACGCACACCACACTCGGAATCGTTTATTATCGACAGTCGAAATTCGACCAGGCGCTGACGGAATTAACCAAATCCCTCGGGCTCAATCCGAAGAGCGCAACCGCGCACAATTACCTCGGCATAACTGCGAGTCAGAAAGGCTGGCAGGAAGCTGCCGAAAAAGAATTACTCGAAGCAGTTTCAGAAAATCCAAATTACGCCGACGCGCATTTTAATCTCGCCGTCATTTACGCGACCTCGTTGCCACCGTCGAAAGAACAGGCCAAGCACCACTATGTCATGGCCACTTCGCTCGGGGCCAATCCGGACGCCGCGCTCGAGAAGTTGCTGCACTGATTCTGTAGCGGCAGCGCCCTGATCGCCGCATATCTTGTTGGCGTGAGACCATTTCTCACCGCCAACTGGCGGTATCTCGCCATGCTCAATTTTGTTGTTGATCCGAAGATCGTTGCGCCGCTGGTTCCGCCTGGGACTGAAATCGATTTCGAAAATGGGGAGACATTTCTCAGCGTAGTCGGCTTTCTTTTTCTCGACACCCGCTTGCTCGGACTGCCCATCCCGCTGCATCGCGATTTCGAGGAAGTGAATCTCCGTCTTTACGTGCGCAAAGAGTCCGCCGACACCTGGCGGCGCGGGGTTGTCTTCGTTCGCGAATTAGTGCCGCGCCGCGCGATCGCTCTGGTCGCGCGCACTTTCTATGGAGAAAATTATGTCGCCTTGCCGATGAAACATCAGATCGATCACGTCGATCTTAAGTTGAGCGTGGAATACTCGTGGCGACGCGGACGCAAATGGGAATCGCTCAAGATGAGCGCAAGCGGTGAACCGCAAACAATTGCCGCCGGGTCACATCCTGAATTCATCACCGAGCATTATTGGGGCTACACCCGTGTACGGGGCGGGTGCAGTGAATACCGCGTCGAGCATCCGCGCTGGAGAATGTGGAACGCGGATACGTTTCAATTCAACGCCGACATTGCGGCGCTTTATGGCGATCAATTCGTTGAACCGTTGAGCACTCGACCACGCTCCGCTTTTATTGCCGACGGTTCGCCGATCGAAGTTTTACTTCGCGAGCAATTGCCGTAGCACGAATGGCAGGATGCCACCGTGCCGGTAGTAATCGATCTCGATCGGCGTATCGATTCGCAGCTTCACCGGCACGTAACGCTTTTGTCGATCTTGGTTCTCGATCTCAATCGTTAATCGCTGACCGGGCTGGATCGCATCGGACAAACCGCCGATCGAAAATGTTTGCGAGCCATCAAGGCCGAGTGATTGCGCTGTTATGCCGTCGAGAAATTGCAATGGCAACACACCCATGCCGACAAGGTTTGAGCGATGAATCCGCTCGAAGCTCGCCGCCACGACCGCTTTCACTCCAAGAAGTTTTGTTCCTTTGGCCGCCCAATCGCGCGAGGAACCAGTTCCATATTCGTGTCCGGCCAAAATGACGAGCGGCACCTTGTCTTTTTGATAACGAATCGCGGCATCGAAGATCGACATCTGCTCACCGTCCGGATAATGCTTCGTCACGCCACCTTCAGTCCCGGGC
>CATPAT010000242.1 GCA_955652155.1 uncultured Chthoniobacterales bacterium
AGCTCCTGTAGTTCGTTTTCGGTGGTGTTAAATGGGAGATTTCCCACGTATAATTTAGTTGCCATTGAGTCTAATCTGGAAAACGCCGCCAGGACACTGTTCCCGCTTATCAATTTCAAATCGCCGCTGACTGAATTTCAGATGACAATCGGCGGATTTCCGAGCTGCTGTTTTCTCCTTTCGGGCACATTGTGTAAGGTGCTTCGGTTTGGAAAGCAACCAAAATCGCGGGCCAAGTAGCAGTGAAATGGCGACATTTAACGAATTAAGTGGAAAAACAGGGCGATCCCGGGTGGCGGTGGTCGCTGCCGGGGTGATTAGTCCTCTCGGCCTCGGCCTGGATGAGACCCTGGCATCACTCAGGGCGAGCAGGGATTGCGTTTCGACCGTCACCCGCTTCGATGTCGAGAAATGCCGATGCACGACGGCTGGCCAGGTCTCCGACGAGCGCCTGGTCAGCGGGCGGCGACATGGACGGAAAATCGACCGATTGCATCGCGCTAGCCACATGATGATTGCCGTTTTTTTTTTTTTTTTTGTTTTTGATATTTAATTTATGTATTAACTGTTCGTCGTCGGCACTACCAGCGGCGGCATGTCGTTTGGGGAGGATTATTATCGCGCCTTACATCGGGATCGCGGCTTGCGACATTCGCCAGGCTGGATTGCAAATTATCCGCCGCAAAAACCCGTGATCGATGCGCAAGATGCATTCGAAATTTCGGCGCCATGCCAGATTATCGCCAATGCCTGCGCTTCCGGAACAAATGCAATCGGGCACGCCTTCGAATGCGTGAGTTCAGGAAAATATCAGCGGGTGTTGACCGGTGGATACGACGCCCTTTCCGAACTGGTCTTTGTGGGCTTTGATTCTTTGCAGGCGTCCACGCCGGAAAAATGCCGGCCATTCGATCGCGATCGGTCCGGAATGGTTCTTGGTGAAGGGGCTGCGATCCTCGCACTTGAGAACTTGGAAGACGCGCGCGCGCGTGACGCTCGAATTTTGGGGGAAATTATCGGCTACGGCATTTCTACCGACAATCATCACCTGACTCAGCCCGACCCTTCCGGAAGCGGTCCGCGACGGGCAATGGAACAAGCGTTGCATAGTGCTGGTCGTTCCGCGGAGGAGGTGAACTATATTAATGCCCATGGCACGGCGACGCCCTTCAATGATGCGGCCGAAGGCAAAGCAATTGCGGAATTATTCGGAAGTATTCCGGTCAGTTCATCCAAAAGCATGATTGGTCATTCGTTGGGCGCGGCCGGTGCGATCGAAGCCGTTGTCTGTTTACTTGCCTTGCAAGCGCAACTTCTGCCACCAAACATTAATTTTCGCAGGCCGGACCGAGATCTAGATCTCAACATCGTGGCAAACAAATCGCGCGAAGCGAAGATCGATATCGTCCTTTCGAATTCGTTTGGATTCGGGGGCACGAATGCTTCCATTTTGATCCAGAAACTCGCCGCATGAGCCTGCGGATCGCAGGCATGGGTTGGGTCACGCCGCTTGGTCGAGGTGTCGACGCGGTCTGGAACCGTTTGCTTCTTGGTGAGGAAGCTCTCGCCCAGCCGACCTCTGATCCCGTTTCTGAAAAGAGATACTCCGCTTTTCGCGTCCCGGCCGAAGCGCTAACAGATTTGCCGCCGCATCCTCGCCTCCGTCGCGCCAGTGCGATCTCGCGTTTTGCCGCGGCCGCGGGAATCGATGCGCTGGGGCAGGCAAGGTCGGCCATCGGAGAGATCGACGCGGAACGGCTGGCGCTCGTGTTTGCCGTCTCCAACGGCGGCGTCATTTACACCAAGCGGTTTTACCACAACATCGTGGAGACGGGCGCTCAATCGGCCAGTCCATTGCTTTTTCCGGAAACAGTTTTCAACGCGCCCGCCAGTCATCTTGCCGCGATTTTTGGAATCACCGGCACCAGCTACACCCTGGTCGGAGATGGCGCGGTCGGAGTGCTGGCAGTCAAGATGGCGAGCGATTTACTCGAAAATGAAGCGTTCGATTTTTGTCTTGTAGTGGGCGCGGAAGAAGCGGACTGGTTGCTTTGCGATGCGTATCACAAATGGCGACTTCTCAAAAACGAGCCGCCGATCGAACTGTTCCGCGATCCGCCTCGCGGCATGATTTTGAGTGAGGGAGCCGGCGCCGTTTTACTCGCTCGTCAAGGTAGGGAGCAAATTGATGCGATTGATCTGGGCGGAAATTTTTCTCGGCGGAGCGAGGCCAAAAAAATCGCGGGCCGAGTTTTGCACAGTCTCGCAGACGAAAATGCGTGCATCGTCGCGAGCGCAAACGGCACATTTGTCGATCTTGCTGAACGAGAAGCGATCGAACGTGAATTGCCCGGTGCGTTAGTCTATAGCCCCAAAGCGGCTCTCGGCGAGAGTGTCGGCGCGAGCGCGATCTGGCAGGTAATTGTCGCCGCACAGTCCCTGCGAACGAAGCGACTCCCGCCAATCTTAGGTTCGAACGCGCCGCAAGGCCTCAGCTTCCCAGAGTCAGGCGAGACATTGCACGAGAAAGTGATCGTTCTTAGCTGTGGACTGAATCAACAGATCGCCGGACTGCGACTCCGAATTTGATCGCGAGCCCCAATCCCTTCGGGGCTATCGATCTAAAGCAAATGGCCTCCGACCTGCTTTTACCTTTGCAACTGACGCCGCCTACAGTACCTTCGGCGTCCGCCATGCGAACGCTGGTCTGGGGGATTTTTTTTATGTTTTTGGCGGCCGGCATGGCGGGCGCGGCGGCCAACGTCTCCGACCATGAGCCGGTTGAGATCACTTCGACCGGCGAAACCACTTACGAAAACAGCATCGCGACGGCGCGAGATAACGTAGCGATTCACGTCGGTGATACCGACATTTACGGGGACTTCGCCCAGTACAACTCACGCACCCACGAAGTCTCAGTAGAAGGCCACGTCCGAATTTACCGCGATGTCAGCGTTTATGTCGCCGAGCGCGGAGTTTATAACATCGAGACTAAACAAATCCGCACGAGCAATACGCACACTGATTTTCATCCTTACTTCCTCAGCGGCCAAAACGTGACCGAAACCTCGGCGAACGTGTATCGCGTCGAAGATAGTACATTCACGACGGACGATTCTCCTCGCCCTGATTTTCATCTGCGCGCGCGAACGGTGCGAGTTTATGAAAACGACCACGTCGTTTTTCAAAACGTCACCTTCTACATCGGAAAAGTTCCGGTCTTTTGGTGGCCGTACATGTATCAATCGCTCAACGACGCTTTCAGTTTTACCATTGCGCCGGCTGACCTCAGTTCCTGGGGCCCGTCGCTCCTGACTCAAATTACGTTCCCGATCACGGATGATATCAAAGGTCGGGTCAGACTCGACTATCGCGGCCGCCGCGGCATCGCAGTCGGGTTCGAATCGGATACCGATTACGGGAAGGACAAGTCCAGTAACGTCAAATTGAAGACTTATTATATTAATGATCAAAACCCGGATATTAACCCGACCGCGCTTAAGCGGAACGACGTTCCAACTGACCGATATCGTCTGAGCTTGGAAGATCGAACCGAGTTTACCAAAGACATCTCCGGAATCGTCGATGTCACAAAGTTGAGCGACCCGTTTGTGATGCAGGACTTCTACCAAAGCGAGTTCCGGATCAATCCCGTTCCAGACAATGTTGTCGCGCTGGCCAAGACCGACCCTTTTTATACGCTGACCGCGATTGCCCGTTTTCAAGCAAACGATTTCTTCCAACAAACTGAGCGGTTGCCGGAAGTGGTGCTCGACATTAAACGGCACGCGCTCTTTGGCAGTCCCATTTTTTACCAAGGCGAAACCGGGTTTGCCGACCTACACCGGAATTTCGCGGAGGGATCCGGCTTCGAGGACTACGGCACCACCCGACTCGATACCTTTCACCAGTTGCTCTACCCGAACACCTATTTTGGCTGGCTGTCGATCGTCCCCCGCGCGGGATTTCGAGCGACCTATTACGATAAGACTCGCGACCTCGGCAATACCCTTTTCCCGTCCAACACTGATCCACTGGTCCCCAATTTCATCCCTTCCGATCCCACTCCAACAAATCCCATTGTCGATGCCGGCAGCGGCGTTCGGACCGTGTTCGATACTGGGGTTGAGGCTTCTTTTAAATTGTCTCGAACGTGGGAAGGAGTAGAAAGCCGAACGTTCGGCTTGGATGGATTGCTTCACGTGGTGCAGCCGTACACAGATTTTTCCTACGTCCGTGAGAATGGCATCAACCCAGCGGCAATTTTGCAATTCGATCGATTTGAGCCGTCGACGCAGTTGCGTCCGATTGATTTTCCCAACTTCACTTCAATTGATTCGATCGCGAGTTGGACAGTGTGGCGGCTCGGTCTTCGCAACCGTTTGGAGACGAGGCGCGACGATCAGACAGTTACTTGGCTTGAACTGGATACTTTTGCAGACGTAAATTTTGACAACCCATACGATCGGCGCTCGTTCTCGAACCTGTTCAACAAATTGCGATTCAACCCGCTTCCGTGGGCCTCGCTTACAATTGACTCACAGATTCCCGCGCTTAACGC
>CATPAT010000243.1 GCA_955652155.1 uncultured Chthoniobacterales bacterium
CAAGTATTCCGGCAACAACTTCTTTTCTTTCATCAAAACGCCGCGCGCGTCCACCAGAAACGCGGCGTCCGATGCAAAAGGGTCGGCAATCTGTTTTTCGCTTGTAATCCAGCCAATCGGTTTGCGTTCGACAATCCGGATATCGATTTCGGCTGGAAGTTTGCGGACAACTTCGACTTCATCGACCTGCGGCAGCTCCTGCAATCGCTCGTGGACGCGCGCCAGGTTTACCCGAAAAATATTGTCCCCTTCGCGCAGACCAGCGACATTCAAGATCTGGTCCCGCTGCAAAGTTCCATCAGTCTGCACTTCGATGTTGCTGAGCTTGTAGTCCGGGTTGTCGATGAAGAACCGCTTGGCCGCGACCTGGGCGCCGACATAAATTCCCCCGGCCAACAGAATCACCAGCGCGATCTTCGAGAGCACGGCGAGCAGCCGGCGGTTACGGTGTTGGACCGCCTTGCGCGAGCGCACTTTAACGTCGAGTAGGTGTTGCTGGCGCCGCTGGCGGAAGCTGGAGACACGCTGATTGCGCGCACGGGGACGTTTCTGTCGCCTCATCGTCCAGCGCGCTCCCTTCTCGCGCGCGACAATTCGATGATCCGAAGGCAAAGATCGATATAATTGATTCCGGCCGCGGCCGCCGCTTCCGGAAGTAAACTAGTTTCGGTCATGCCGGGGATCGTGTTCACTTCGAGTACGAACGGGTCGCCGGCGCCCGACAAAAGCACATCAACGCGTCCGTAAACGACCAGGCCAAGGGCGCGAAACGCCTGCAGTGCCAGCTCCTGAACCTTTTTCGCTTTGCCGGCATCGATCTTTGCCGGACAAACATGCTCCGCGCTCGCGCCAGCCTGCGGATTCAGGAACGGGTACTTGGTATTGAAGTCGTAAAAACCGCCCTTCGGAATTATTTCAAGAATCGGCAGGGCTTGATCACCGAGGATACCTATCGTCAATTCGCGGCCAGATACAAATTTTTCCACTAACAATTTGCGATCGTACTTCGCAGCCTCCTTCATCGCCGAATCGACTTCGCTTTCGTTCTTCACGATCACGACGCCCACGGTCGAACCTTGCCGCGCCGGTTTTACCACCAGAGGCACCGCAATTGTTGGGCGCTGACCAGCGTCGACAACTTCCCACTCCGGCGTGACCACGTTGTGCTCACGAAACTTTTCTTTCGTTAAAATTTTATCGAACGCGATCAGGCTTTCTTCGACGCCGTCGCCGGTGTAGGCAACGCCGCGGTCTTCCAGAATTTTCTGTAACTGCCCGTCCTCGCCGAAAGTTCCGTGGATGGTAATAAAGGCAAGATCGACATCTTCCGGGAGCGGGAAGTTCTCGTCGCGAACATCGACATCGACGATGTCGGCGCCTAACGATCGTAACGCCTTCGAAACGCCGCGGCCGGTCGCCAGAGAAACGTCGCGTTCCGAGCCCGGTCCGCCCATCAACACTGCAATCTTTTTCGGCAAATCTTTCTGTTTCATCAAATTGGTTCTCCTATGATTTGAACCTCAGTTTCCAATTCAATTCCGCGCCTACTTCGGGCCGCTTGCTTGATTCGGTCAATCAGCTCAAGCATATCGGTCGCGGTCGCGCCGCCGTCGTTTACGATGAAATTACCGTGCACTTCCGAGACGCGCGCTTTTCCGACCGACGAATTTTTTAAACCGAGTTCGTCCACCAGTTTTCCGGCCGGACATTTCTCCGGGTTCTTGAAAATGCAGCCGGCACTCTTTGCGATCGGCTGAGTCGTGCGCCGCTTTTCCTGGGATTCGTGCAGGAGTGATTCAATTTGTTCGCGCGGGGCTGACGATCCACGGAATGTGGCGGAGACGGCGAAGTTTTGTTCGAGCAAAGGAAAATGCCGGTAATGCACTTCCAGCTCGTCTCGATTTTTATCGTGCGCGTTTCCTTCCCCATCGAGGTAACGAACGCGGACAACTTTTTCGAAAGTTTGCGCGCCCATCGCGCCCGCGTTCATCCGTAGCGCGCCGCCGACCGCGCCGGGAATTCCTTCCATCCATTCCAACCCTCCCAAATCAGCCGCCCGCGCGGCGTAGGCGATCTCTTTTAACTTCGCGCCCACGCCGGCGGTGATTTCGTTTTCGTGGATGTCGATCTTATCGAAGTCGCCGCCGGAAGGATGAACGACCACGCCGCGAATTCCGCCGTCGCGCACGAGCAAGTTCGAACCGCGGCCAATCACAAAGAGAGGAAGATTGTCGCGCCGGCAAAACCGGATCAATTCGCTCAGCGCCGTTTCGTTGCGCGGTTCTACCCAAAATTGCGCCGGGCCACCGACCCGCAACGTGGTGTGTTTCGAAAGAGGTTCGTAAAGACGGACGTCGCCGCCTTCTCCGACGATCTCTTTCAATCTTTCGGCGATGACAAGATCGGCGGCCAGGATCGACAATTGTTCGTGGATATTGCCGGCGCCAAGGCTGAGCACGAGATCGCCGGACTCGAGCATGTTGCCGACGTCGCGATGCACCCACTCCAACCGCGGCTGGTAACTCACGCCGCGATGGCCGTGGGCCGTGATCTCGTCGACGATCATTTGACCGCTGACGCCCGGAATAGGGGATTCATTCGATCCGTAGACATCAGTGATGACGACGCGGTCGGCCTGATCGAACGCGCGTCCAAATTCCTTACGCAGCGCGTTGGTGCGCGAGTAGCGATGCGGTTGAAACATCGTCAACACGCGTTTGCGGCCGACCGATCTTGCCGTCTTAAGTGTAGCTTTGATTTCGGTTGGGTGGTGCCCGTAGTCGTCGACCAATAAAAAGCGCGGGCTGTCGTACTTAATTTCGAACCGTCGCCGGGCGTGTTGAAATTTTGTGAGCGACTTGGCGATTTTTTCAAACGGAACACCGAGCTCGGTCGCCAGCGCGATGACGCCGAGCGCGTTCTTAACGTTGTGCTCGCCCGGAACGTTTAAAGTCGCTTCGCCAAGCTTTTCCTTGCCGCAATAAACACAAAACACCGAAGCGAAATCGCGCAGGTCGATGTCGGCGCCGCGATAAACGGCGTCCTCGGACAAGCCGTACGAAACTCCGCGACCCGAAGATCGACATATCCCCGTCGCGTTCGCGTCATCAGCACAATAAAAGATGTGGCCGGTCGTTTGGCTGATCAGCTGGACAAAGACTTTCTCGATTGCGGCCAGATCGGCGTAAAAATCGAGATGTTCCTCTTCTATATTTAGGACAAGGACGTGCTGCGGACGAAAGAGAGCGATTGTGCCGTCGCTTTCATCCCCTTCGGCCACGAAAAATTCGCCCCGCGCATCCCAGTGAGCATTCGTCCCGAGAATCGGTATCTCGGCTCCGACATAATGCGACGGGTACAGACCGCCTTCGCGCAAAACGTGCGCGGCCATGGCCGAGGTGGTGGTTTTGCCATGCATTCCAACGACGAGAATCCCGCGCCTGGCCGCCATGATGGCTGCCAGCGCTTCTGCGCGACGCACCGTTCTCTTTCCGCTTTCTTGGGCGCTCCTCAGGATCGGATTGTCCGATTTGATGGCGGAGGAATAAATGACGAGCTCGGCGTCATGCGCGTCGGCGGCGCGATGTTGCTGATAAAATTTTAGGCCGAGCCGCTGCAGTCGGTCGGTTTCCAGCGTATCCAATTTATCCGAACCGCTCACATGGTGGCCGAGCTGGAGAAGAAGCCCGGCAATTCCACTCATGCCGCTCCCGGCCACGCCGATGAGATGGATGTCGTGCCGCTCCTGCGTCAGAAATTTTGCAAGATCGATATCCTTTGTCATGACCGGGTATATTTTTCCATCGTTACGGCCACTCGATTAGCAGCGTCTCGCGGCGCGAGATACGAACATCTCTCCGACATCTGGCGAAGTTGCTCGGGACGATCGATCATGTCTCGGATCTTCTGAGTAAGTAATTCGGGAGTTAGCTCCGATTCTTTCAGGACAAACGCCGCCCCCGCGCGCGCGAAAATTTCGGCGTTGCGGGTCTGGTGATCATCAGCCGCATAGGGAAACGGAATGAGAAGGCTGGGCAGTTCGAAAGAAGCGATCTCGGCCAGGCTGGCGGCACCCGCGCGTGCGACGG
>CATPAT010000244.1 GCA_955652155.1 uncultured Chthoniobacterales bacterium
CCGCCGCCGTACCCGCCGGCGGTCATTCCGTCGCCTGGAACTTTCGGGACGCCGATCAACTTTACCTCGTTGGATGGTACGCCAGGCGGTGTTCCGCTTTACAAGAACGGGCTACTCCTTGGCGGGGTCGGTGTGACCGGCGATGGCACGCCCCAACCATCCATTCCCATTATGCTCATGCCACCGCTCTTTCCGTTGCCGCCGTGCATCGTCATACCGGTCGCGGGGACAGCGCGGGATGAAAATCCGTTCGTTTATATCGGCGGCTATGACAAAGATGAGGATGTCGCACTGGCGGGACAAAATCGATATGCCCCTTCCTCCAGTATCACGGCGAATAACGTTTTTATCGGCGGACTCCGGCTGCCATACGTCGCTTCATCCACATCGGTTTCGAGCACGGTCACGTTGCTTGGAAATTATGACCCGATGTTTCCGCCACAGGCATCACCGGGATCGCCGCCCGGCATCATGCCTGCCGTTTTCGCAGGCGTTCCTGGCGAAATCCGTCAGCAAATTATCAACGATCCGTTGGTCGCGCCGATCAACGGCCAGCCACGCCTCACCGCTGCTGAAGTGCGAAGCATCATCAATTACGCAGCGCAGCGGGTGAAGATCACGCGCGCGGCGATTCGCTTGCCAATCGGGACGCAAATGCAGGCTTTCATCGCGGTCGTGAACAATCCGGATGCGGATAACGCAACGCCGACAGTCCTGGGTACGTTTCGCACCGGCGAAGCTACCATGTTTAGTTGGGACGTGGCCGTCCAAAAAGCGCGCACGACACTTTTTTATTCCCGTCACGACTTTCTTGGTTTCGGTTTGAACGTTGCCATGTCCACCCGTTGTGTTGGATTTTTGGCGCAAAGAAATTATCCGCCGGGCATCGACGGCAACAGTCCAGGGCCGTTTTTTACCGAGCAGGACAAACTTTCCGGATTTTCGGGGCAGGAACCCAACGTCACCTTTACTGCGACGGCAGACTTCAGCACCCCGCCACTTCGCAACGGGATTCGGCTCGATTTACCAAATGGAATCACCATCTTCCCTGGCGGCTTCCCACTTTATCGTAACGGCGTCCTCATCGGCGCAATCGGAATCAGCGGCGACGGCGTCGATCAAGACGACATCGTTGGCGCCTCCGGCACGCACGATTTTCTCGCGCCCAACGCGATCCGTTCGGATCAATTCAATTTCCGCGGAACGCGTTTGCCCTACGCAAAATTCCCGCGCGATCCGACACTGTAATCTGTCATACCGAGCGAATGCGACGGATCTCACATTCGAAGCGAGCATGACGCACCTTAATTGGCGTGATCGCTTGGCTTGTGAGAGATCCTTCACTCCGTTCAGGATGACCGCGCGATTTGGTTGCGGCGAACAGCGGTCACTTTAGAATCTCGCCGGCGCGTCAAATGTGAATAGTCGCGCTTCCAAATGCCTAACGAATACGAATCGCCGATCGGCCAGCGGCCGGAAATTACAGGCGCCATTGTTCCACCGGCTCCAAGACATGATCCCTATGCTGCTTTTCGGTCGCGCGGGTTTCGTTTTTTCACCACCGGAAATTTATTGTCGATCCTCGGCCGCCAGATGCTCGCGGTGGCGGTGGAATGGGAGATTTACCGGCGCACGCATTCGGCAACTGCGCTCGGGCTAGTCGGCCTCGTCTTCGCGATTCCAATCGTTGGATTCTCGTTGCCGGCTGGACACCTGGCCGATCGGATCAGCCGAAAGCACATCATTCTGGTAGCGCAAATTTTCAGCTCGGTTACATCGGCGCTGCTTGGGCTTGTTTCCTGGCAGCATCTTGCCATCCCGGAGATGTCGATCTTGCGCGCGTGTAATCACGGACTGAGCGCGGTCGCGAATGTGTTCGAACGACATCAAAGTGGATTCCATTTCGACGACGCCTCGATCCCACTCATCTATCTTCTGCTTTTTCTCGGCGCGGTCGCGCGGACGTTTTCATGGGCGGCCCGGAGTTCGTTTTTTCCCACATTGGTGCCGCGCGATGCCTTTTCCAACGCGGTGACCTGGAACAACAGCGTTTTTCAGATTGGCTCCGTCGTCGGGCCGGCCATCAGCGGCTTCATAGTCGCGCATCTTGGCTTTCCAATCGTTTACATTATCGATTCGATAACGGCGTCCGTCTTCTTTCTTCTTGTTTTGCCAATTCCTCGCGCAAAGCAGCTCCTGAAACGAGTAGAGCAAAGCACGTGGCGGAGTCTGGCGGCGGGCGCAAAGTTCGTCTTCAGCAAGAAAGTGATTCTGGCGACGATCACACTCGACCTTTTCGCGGTTTTGCTGGGTGGCGCAGTGGCTTTGCTCCCGATTTTTGCCGATCAAATTCTGCACTGCGGTCCGGTCGGTCTCGGCTGGATGCGCGCCTCGCCGGCAATCGGTGCTTTCGCGATGGCGTTGATAGTCGCTTATTTGCCGCCGATGCGAGAAGCCGGCAAAACACTTCTTTGGTGCGTGACCGGTTTTGGAATCGCAACTATCGTCTTCGGTTTATCGACAGCGCTCTGGCTATCGTTGGCGATGTTGTTCGTGGCCGGCGCGCTCGACAGCGTAAGCGTAATCATTCGCGGCTCGATTGTTCAGTTAGTGACGCCAGATGAAATGCGTGGCCGCGTTTCCGCCGTGAACAATATTTTCATCGGCACATCGAACGAGTTCGGCGCATTGGAGTCGGGATTGACCGCAGCGCTCTTTGGCCCGGTCATTTCTGTCGTCGCTGGCGGCATTGGTACCGTTCTAGTCGTCGCCGCCGCGGCGTGGCGGTGGCCGGAAATTCGCAAGATCGGCGCGCTCGACAGAAATCTGCGTTAAGATCGACAACGACTCATGAAAATCGCCGCCGCCCAGATTTCCTGCATGCTCGGCGATTTTAGCGGGAACCTGCGCAAGGTCCGAGATTTCGCCGTTCTCGCGAAAAAGTCAGGCGCTCAGCTCATCGTTTTTCCAGAGATGGTGGATACCGGTTATTCGATGTCGGTGATTCAGAAACACGCGAAGAAATGGAGCGATGGCGCGGTCCCTGAGCTTCAGAAAATCGCAAAAGAAATTTCAATCGCCGTCGTCGCGGGAATATCGGACCGCGATGGTGCCTCCATCTTCAATTCACAAGTTTTGGTCAACGGGCAGGGCGAGGTCGTCGCCAAGTATCGTAAAACTCATCTGGTCACAGCCGCGCCGCTGGATGAGCGCGTTTGTCTTTCGCCCGGCGACGAATTCGTCAGCTGCAAGGTCGCCAAATTTACGGTCGGGCTGAGCATTTGTTACGATCTGCGTTTTCCAGAAATGGCGCGCACCCTCGTCGTCGAACGCGGAGCAAATGTGATTGTGAATTCTTCTGCGTGGCCGGTTGTGCGCGCGGAACATCTGCGAATTCTGGGGCTGGCGCGCGCGGTTGAGAACCAAAGCTATCTCATCATCGCCAATCGTGTCGGCACGGACGACGGCGTCACGTTCTGCGGTTCATCGCTGATTGTCGATCCTTCGGGCGCAATTCTGGCGGCTGCATCGCCTGATCGCGAGGAATTGATTGGCGCGGAGATTTCGGAACAGGTCATCGCTGACGTGCGCAACCGGGTCACGGTATTTGCGCATCGCCGGCCTGAGTTGTACAAGATGAACTGAAACGACCGATTATGTCCGCGGAAGCGAATTAATAATGATGAAAACGCACCGCGTTTGGCTTGGTCTGACGATGATGATGATTCTGGCGATGCTCGGTTCGATCCCGCTTCCGGCTGCGGATAGTTCCACGCCGCAGCAAGTCTTCGATGGAATGCGTCAAAGTTTCCAGGCCGACAAAGCAAAAGGGGTCCATGCTAGTTATCAATGGGAATTAAGCGGACCGAATGGTGGCGAATGGTGGATCGACGTCAACGACGGGACGTTTAAGATGGGGCGCGGCAAGATCGACAATCCCAGCGTGACATTTATTACTAGCGACAATGATTGGGTCGCGATGTCGAACGGCAAACTGAAAGGCACATGGGCATTCATGACCGGCCGCTTGAAAGTGCGCGGCAGTCAATCGATCGCGCGAAAGCTCGACGAAATTTTCCCTTAGAACTTCGCCTCGACCGCAAGTCTCACGTACGGCGCGGGCTCAGTTTTCGCGCTTGCTTCGGCACGGAAGAAATCGAAATCGCGTTTGATGGTGCAGCCGACATCAAGAGTGATGTCGAACGGCTTGAAGTGAGAATAGGTGGCCTGTACTCCGGCGCGTTCCTCACTGTATTGGACGATCGCGTTATGGACCTGGAGTTTTCGCGCCGGCGTGATTACGTCGTCGGTGCGATAACTCTCGAAAAAGAGGTTGGCGCCGAGACGAAATTCCCAGTCATCACTTGGATTGTAAACGAGCGCCGGTTTAGGAAAGACGCCTTCCAGCCGCAAGTGATCGCTGAATAGCCAGATCAAACCGCCGCCCGGCGCAACAATTGGATTCGAATAAATGGAACCGCCGGCGCCAATCACCGCAAAAATCTTGTCTTTTTTGAGCGGAAACGTGACCCAAACTTTCCAAGGCACGTCGATTGAATCGCCAGTAATATGATTTTGGAAATAGGGACCGGGATCAATCTCGAGACCGGCTCCGGCGTGGTCGTGGAAGATGTATTCATAGGCCAAGAGCGCGTGAATAGTTTGAAGATGATCGGGCAAGCCGTTGTCGCTGCCGCCAAAATCGAACCGCTCGTATTCGACGCCCGCTCGGAAATACCAGTTCCCGGTAATATGGAACCGATGGGCGTAGCTGAAATCATTATAGAGCGAATCGCCGTGACCAAATGTGCCGTGATCGTCATAAAAATCGCTGTCCCCGGTGTAAACAGTCTCGTAGGCAAAAAGCCCGGTTGAGTTTTTGTTCTCGTCGCTGGGCGATGGCGCGGGCTGCAATTCCAGCCCGGTTCCGGCAAGGACCGGTGAAATGAGGCTGAGAAAACCGACGGTTAAGGCGAGACGGAGGCTATTCATAACTTTTTGGTGCTAACAGCAGCTGTCGATCTTGTATTCGTTTGGGTCGGCCAATCTTCGTGTATCGTATTCTGGCTTTCTCAGCAAGTGACGATTGAAAAGGTTGCGGGCTGCTGGATTTTTAGCATATTTAATACCGGCTGCTTTCTGGGTTGACGGGCTTTTAATTGGCATTACTGTGGACGGCTTTTCTGTGACAACCCCCCCGCTAGCGATAGCGAATCCGTTTGCCGGAATCGACCACGGCGTGGCCCTTTGGTTTCACGCGCACCTGACCCCCACATTCGTGAGCGTGCTCCGGGGAATCACTGAATTCGGCTCGAGCGAGTGGATTGCCATCGTCCTTTCGATCGCAGTCCTGTTTTTCGTTTTTAAACGGTGGTGGCCGTCGCTTGTGATGACGGTTGTGGCCATCCCGGGCGGAATGCTCTTAAACGAGTGGATCAAAATTTTGGTGCATCGACATCGTCCATTTGTCGATGGCTGGTTTGTTGATTGGTCGGGTTACAGCTTTGCCAGCGGCCACACCATCGGCGCCACGCTTCTTTACGGGCAACTCGCTCTGTTCATTCTTC
>CATPAT010000245.1 GCA_955652155.1 uncultured Chthoniobacterales bacterium
GCGTCCTCGATCGCGACGCCGTTCAGATCAATAAAAATGGGAAGACGCTCGAGGACGATGATGCGGACGTGACCGTCGATTAATTTTCTTTCTCAATGCGAGAGAATACCGCTTCTGCAGCGACAGAGCCTGCCCTGCGCGATAGCCGAATGGGCGTGTTGCCTGCAAATCCATCCCCGATGCGGACGACACGCCCGCCGTTACAGCCATATCGCACAAAGGTTGGCATGATCAGCCTGGGCTGCGCCAAGAACCTCGTGGATGCCGAGATCATGCTGGGCAGCGTCCTGCGGTCCGGAATGAAAATCACTTCTCGCGCAGAAGATGCGGATGTGCTCGTGGTCAACACCTGCGCGTTCGTTGATTCAGCCAAGGAAGAATCCATCGAAGCCATTCTCGAGGCGCATCAACAGCGCGGTTTGAATAAACGGCCAAATCAAAAACTGATTGTGAGCGGTTGCATGTCGCAAAGGTTCGCGAGTGACCTGCGCCAATTGCTTCCTGAAGTGGACGCGTTCATTGGGCTCGATCAGGTCAACGATCTCGGCGAGATCGTTCAAAAGATTGTGCGTGAGGAGTCCGGCGACAGAGATGTCGATCTTGAGTTCAGCCGAAGTCGCCCAACATATATTCCCGATTATGACACACCGCGCTTCCGGCTCACGCCAGTGCATTTCGCTTACGTAAAAATTGCCGAAGGTTGCAATCATCCCTGTAGTTTTTGTGTGATCCCGCAGATGCGGGGGAGGCACCGAAGCCGACCTCCTGAATCCGTGCTCACGGAGATTCGGGGACTCGTGAGCGAAGGTGCGCGCGAGGTCAATTTAATCAGTCAGGACACAACGTATTACGGGATGGACTTGTGGCGGGAGAAAGCGGGACCGCGTCAACCGGTTGATTCGTCACGTGGACCAACCCTCGCCGCGCTTCTTCGCGAAATTCAAAAGATCGAGGGCGAATTCTGGGTGCGCCTGCTTTATACCCATCCGGCACATTGGAGCGACGAATTGATCGAAACGATCGCGGAAAGCGACAAAGTTGCGCGTTACATAGATATTCCCCTGCAGCACATCGACGAATCGATGCTGGGACGTATGCGACGGGAAACATCGCGCGCCCATATCGAGAAGGTGGTCGGCAAATTGCGGGCCGGAATTCCTGGCGTTGCTTTGCGCAGCACTTTCATCGTCGGGTTTCCCGGTGAAACCGAAACGGAGTTTGAAACGCTACTCGATTTTATTAAGCGCACTCGTTTTGAACGGCTCGGCATTTTCAAATACTCCCGAGAAGAGGGATCGCGCGCGGCAAAATTGCCAAACCAAATCTCGGCAAGGGTAAAGAATGCGCGCTACCGAATCGCTATGTCGATCCAACAACAGATTGCACACGACATTGCGCGGGAAAAAGTTGGATGCGAAATAAAGCTACTGGTTGATCAGCCGTATGTCGCTCGCAGCGAGGCGGACGCCCCAGAAGTCGATGCGAGGGTTATTTTATCCAAGACAGCGCCGGTGGGGGAATTCATTTGGCGTAAAATCACTGGAAGCCGTGGATACGATCTGCTGGCCTAAACTCCCGGCTGATTTACTGCGAAGCCACATTTGGTCCGCGAATGAACTTGATGAGTGACAACGCGGCCATTTCAAGCGATGTTTTAAAACTGATTTGCCCCGTCTGATGGCCTACCCCAACGAACCAGAAAAAGAGAATGTTCACATTGCTTTGCCGCCGCAGCCGGTAGCGAAGGCGCCTGGCACAGATACGCGCTCGCGCGAAACGGCGCGAATCCAGTTGCCGCCGCGTCAGCCATCAAACAAGGCGCCTCTCAGCTCTCCAACTCAGCCATCGGTCCCTCCCCAAACGCCCGCGGCGCCATCGCCTCCGCCGCCCCCAGTTTTCTCGCCAGAGCTGCCCACAGAAATTTCGACGCCGGACCCAGAGCCCAGCGCCCCGCCCCCGGTCAGTGCCGCCCTGGATTCAACTTCTCTCAGCCCGAAGAAAGAGACCGCGCGGATTGCGCTTATGCCCGAGCCGCCTGCGAAGCCGATACCAGCCGTTCAGATGAAAAAGACGCAACCGCTCATTGCGATGCCACACATTACGCCCCGGAGCGCTCCAATTGCAGTGGCGCCGACGGAGAAAGCTAAGGGGAGTGCGATGATGGATGCAATTCCGATGCCGACCTGCTGGACGCTACTAGGCGTTTCTGCCGTTATTTTGATTATTCAGATTTGGACTTATTTTTCCTAAAGCTATGGACAACTCTGCCGCCATCAATCTCGACGAATCGAACTTTGACCGCGAAGTTATGCAAAGCGATAAGCCCGTGGTCGTCGATTTTTGGGCGGAATGGTGTGGTCCGTGTAAAATGATTGCGCCTTTGCTGGATGAGATTGCGCGTGAAAAAGCCGACGCGATCAAAGTCGCCAAAGTTAACGTCGACGAAAATCAGAGTCTTTCTTTCAGGTACAACATTCGAGCCATCCCAGCGTTACTCTTCTTCAAAAATGGGCAACTGCGCGATCAAGTGACCGGCATGACGAGCAAAAAAGATTTGCTCGGCCGGATCGACGCGCTGACTTAACGAAGCGCGCTCGGCGCGGCTCGAACGCGCAACCTACGGCCCGGAGGCCGTCGCTCTACCAGGTAAGGCAGGAGGCGTTGCCATTTTTTTTGCCTCGTTCTCGTGCGTTTTTTCGCTTAAGCGCGTGATAGCCGCTGGCAAGAAAATCGCTCCCCCACCGAACTAAAACCCTTCGTCGCGAAAATTCTCGTCGTTATAATTTATCGTCACCGTTTTCTTTGCAGCAGTTGATTGCGGTAGCTGCGCTATCGGCAGCTCGCATGGCGGCTTGCACGCGCGCCTGATTTTTTTAAGCTCGAATTTTCGGTAAAAGGTCGCAACCGATATACCTAACTCGCGGGGAAGAGATGCAGATATTCTCATGTCGCGCTAATGTGCGCCGAATTGAATGTTCGTAGAACCGTCGATTTTGCACAATTTCACTTATTGCCTAAAAGTTTCCAGAAAGTTTTTGCTGGACATGACCACCATCAAACTTTACGCTGCGAACTTGATAAGCAACTATTAAACTTGATAAGCAACTATTAATTAAACATCCACAAAGATATAATCTCATTAAACTCATGAACACACTACATTCCACGCACTGGTCTTTCTTCCGGCGCACGTTGGGCGCTTTTTGCGCACTTGCCGCTGCTTCTGTTATGTTCGCTCAACCGACGGACCAACTGGCCAATCCAACGGGCAGCGAAATCACGGGCCGCGACATTACGGGTAGCCTTGTCCGTAGCGGTACCGTCAATCTGTCTCAGATCGCCGCGGCCAACAAGCTTAAACCTCTCAACACTACGGGACCGGAGCTCAATCGGACCAAACCGATGCTGCGGCCACCCAAACGTCCCAACCCGAACCCGCAACTCTCCGCACCAGTTGCAGAGAACGGTTTTATGGCTCCTTCGCCCGACATTACCGGTTTTGGCCTCTTCACGGGCTTTGATGGGTTGAACCATTTTCAACAGCGAAATTCCAACGGGGGCAACCAGTTCTCCTTGGAGCCGCCCGACCAGGCACTCGCCGTCGGCAACGGCTTTATCCTCGAGGGAGTAAACGATGCTTTCAACATTTACAATACCGCTGGGGTGCCACAACTGGCGGCGCCAATTGCCGCGACGCAATTCTTTAATTTGCCGGCGGAACGCGGTCGCCCCTTTGGCC
>CATPAT010000246.1 GCA_955652155.1 uncultured Chthoniobacterales bacterium
ATCCGGATTGTCGAACGCAAACCGATTGGCTGGATTACAAGCGAAAAACAGATTGCCGACCCTTTTGCATCGGACGCCGCGTTTCTGGTGGACGCGCGCGGCGTTTTGATGAAAGAAAAGAAGTTGTTGCCGGAATACTTGGGACTGCCGCTGATTTTGGGTTGCGTGAGCGAATCGCTCGAAGCCGGAAAAATCGTCGAATCGCCTGAAGCGCGAGCCGCGCTCGAGTTGCTGCGGCTGAGCACGCGCAGCTTTATGCAGACGCGGTTTCAGATTCGCGAGATTGATGTTTCGAAAGGTTACTGCCTGGCGGTGACCGACAAAAACCACAGCCGCGTGACGTTCGGTTTCGATAACCTCGACACGCAACTGCAGCGCTTGGAGCAATTCTTGATTTATTCCGATGATGCCCATCGCGAGCTCGCGACCGTGAATCTGCTCGTGCAACGAAATATTCCGGTCACATTCGCCAAGTCGCCCGCGGAAGTGATCAACGAGACGATCAACCCGGAGGAATCGCCGCGCATCATGAAGGCAATTCCGGTGCAGGCATCATCGAAGCCGCCGGCAACACATGCGAAATCACATCCCGCTCCGTCGCCAACCGCGACTCCGGCGGCAAAGCGGGCACTGCAACCTTTCAAGAAAAATTAAATAAGATGTCGAATAATGATCTGATCGTTGGTTTGGAAATTGGAACGTCGAAGATTTGCGTTGTGGTCGGCGAGACGCGTCCGGACGGGACGTTAAAAATTCTGGGCGTCGGGCAGGCCCCATCGCGCGGTGTGCGCAAGGGCGAGATTGTGGATTTTGAAACGGCGATGAAATGCGTCCACGAAGCGGTGGTCGATGCCGAACAAAAAAGCGACGTGATGATTCGAAGCGTTTATGTCGCGGTCGCGGGCGGCCACATCCAAAGTTTCAACAACCGCGGATGCGTGATCTTGCCCGAAGAGCGCGACGAGATCGACGATCAGGATGTCGAAGATGTAAAGATCAGCGCGCGGGAAGTGAGCATTCCGGCACAAAACGCGTTTCTTCACTCGATCATTCAGCACTATCACGTCGACGGCCAAGACGGCGTGCTTAATCCGATCGGCATGCTCGGGGGGAAACTGGAAGCAGACTTTCATATCATTCACGGCGTTCGGACGCGTATTCAAAACACGATTCGCTGCGTCAAAGAATTGCCACTTGAAGTCGAGGACGTGGTTTTTAGCGCGCTCGCTTCCGCCCAAGTGGTGCTGACGCAGCACCAAAAAAATCTCGGCGCACTCGTAGTCGATATCGGCGGCGGCACCACCGATTACATTCTTTATGTCGACGGCGCAGTAAAACAGAGCGGCGCCCTCGCGATCGGCGGCGATCACATCACCAATGATATTTCCATGGGGCTGCGGATTCCGATGGCCCGCGCTGAAAAATTAAAAACCGAAGAGGGCAGCTGCGTTCTCGGTAACTGTCTGCCCGGTGAAACGATTTTGTTAAAGGACGATTCCGGCTTTGCCGGCAAAGAAATCGAGCGCGAGACCCTCAACACCATCATTCATCTGCGATTGCGCGAAACTTTTGAGTTGCTCAAGCGCACGGTCGAAGAGGAGCCGTTCATCAATTATGTCGGCGCCGGGATTTTCATTACCGGCGGCTGCAGTCTGGTGAACGGGATCGACCATCTCGCCGGCGAAATTTTTGAAATGCCGGCGCACGTCACGCACGCGCAAACGCTCTCCGGTCTGACTTCAGCGGTCGAGAACCCGCAGTTTTCAACCGCAATCGGTTTGCTCAAATACGCCCAGGCCGTTCAAGTCGATCGGCCGCGGCGCGGCATCACTCGAATTTTCGGAAGGTTTTTTAGTGGAATGCGATGACAACAGAAAGATCACATGATCCAGCTCAGTAAAAATTACAGTCTGCCGGAACGGCAAGAGGAACCAATTCCCATCAAAGTTGTCGGAGTCGGCAGCGCAGGATCCAACGCGCTCGATCGCGTGCTGCTCGATGGCATGGACAAGGCCGATCTCATCGCGATCAACACCGATGTGCAATCGTTGGCGAGCTCGGTTGCGACGCGCAAAGTCCAGCTCGGCCGTTCAAGCACGCACGGGCTGGGCACTGGAGGCGATCCCGAGCTCGGTTATCAAGCTGCGATCGAATCGGCGGATGAAATTCGTCAAGCAATCGCCGGCGCGCGAATGATTTTTATTTGCGCGGGACTCGGTGGCGGCACCGGATCGGGCGCAGCGCCCATTGTCGCGCAACTCGCGCGCGAAGCCGGCTCGCTCGTGATCGCGTTTGCGACGCTACCCTTCTCTTTCGAAGGGAAACGTCGCGCGGCGCAGGCCCAGGATGCGTTATCGCGACTAAATGAAATTGCGAACGCGGTGATTTGTTTCGAGAACGACCGCATGGGCGATATGGTCGCGCCCAAAGCCGGCATTCATCAGGCTTTCGGCATCGCGGACATGACGATCAGCCAGAGCGTGCGCTCGATCGTCAATTTAATTCAGCGACCTGGCCTCATTCGAATCGGTTTTGACGATTTGTTCGCCGCGTTACGCAGTCAAAACGGCCGTTGCCTGTTCGGTTTTGGTGAATCCGACACCGATAATCGCGCGCACGATGCGCTGACCCAGGCGCTGAAAAATCCGCTCATGGACAAAGGCCGCATGTTATCGGAAGCGGCGCACGTTTTGGTTCAGGTTGCGGGGGGTCCAGGCATGACTTTGTCCGAAGTTGAAATTCTGATGCGCGAGCTCGGCCGACACGTGCGCGATCACACCCAAATTGTTTTTGGGACCGCAGTTGATGGGAAAATGGGAAATCGGCTCAGCGTCACGATCATCAGCTCGCTCGCTTCGGAGGACTCGATCGCCGCGCAAGATACGTCACCGCCGTCGGAACCGTTCCTCGCGCCGCCGCCGGCGATCTTGGAACAAGTTGAAGAGCCGCCGCCGGCGCCTCCGGCGATCGACATCGTCCCCGAGACTGAAAGCGAAGCTTCACCGGAGCCTGCTCCGGACGATTTGATTGCGGTCGAACCACCGGTCGCGGCTGAAGCGCCGCCGCCGCCCGTGCCGGCCCCGGCCCCATCGATCAAAAAGCCCGCGCCGCGCTTGATTCCGCCGAAGAAAAAACCGGTCGTGGAAAAAGAGGCGAAGCCACCTAAAGAAAAACCCGTCCAGGCGAAGCAGGAGGTTTTGCAGTTCGAACCGGTCACGCGCGGACGTTTCGAGAAAAGCGAGCCGACCATCGTTGAAGGTCAGGACCTCGACATCCCAACGTTTCTCCGCAAGAACATCCGCGTGAAGTAACCGCGAACGCGACTACTTCTTCATCAGCTCGAGCACGGCGCTGGTCATACCGACGATGCCGACGCGAATGGTCGGTTCCGGCATAGGCGCAAATTTGCTCGAATGCAAACTCGGCAATTCTTTTCCTTCCCTTTTGAACTGCGCGATTTTTTCCGGATCGACGGCGCCGATGTGAAAGTCGACCGCCGGAATCGAGTGGTCGGGCAAACTGTATTCGGAAAAATCTTCGCCGCCCATGGTTGGATCGACAATCTCGACGTTGTCGGCGCCGAGCACATTTTTCCAAACCCCGACGAGTCGTTTGGTCAAATCCGGATTGTTATAGGTCGCGGGCGTGAATTGATCTTTCAAAACGTTAACAATTGGCGCCCGGTCAACCGGTACTCCGCCGGCGCTTGCGATTCCTTTTGCAATCTGATCGATCGCCTTAAGTACTCGATCGCGCACTTCCGATTTATAAGTTCGCACGGTTAGCTGCATCTTCACTTCATCGGGGATGATGTTGTGTTTGGTACCGCCATGAATCGAGCCAACCGTGACCACGATTGGATCGAGCGGATTGTTTTCACGACTCGCAATCGTTTGCCAGGCGTTGATCATTTCCGCGGCCAGGACAATCGGATCCTTAGTTCTGTGCGGGTAGGCGCCGTGGCCGCCGACACCGCGAACTGTCACGTCCACCGAATCGACGTTCGCGTAAGTGTATCCGGGCGTGACTCCAATGTGGCCGGTTGGCAGATCGGCCTTGTCATGAAAGCCAAGCGCGAAGTCGGGTTTGCCGAATCGATTATAAAGACCGGCCTTGAGCATTGCGCGCGCTCCGCCGACCGCTTCTTCCGCCGGTTGTCCGATGAACACGATCGTTCCCGACCATCGGTCCTTCAATCGCTGCAATGCCCGCGCCGTCCCGATGAAGGCCGACATGTGCGCGTCGTGCCCGCACGCGTGCATCACGTGAACTTCTCTACCGTCGTCACCTTTGGCCGTGATTTTACTGGCGTAAGGCAGTCCGGTGTCTTCTTCGACTGGCAACGCGTCCATGTCGGTGCGCACCAGCAGGGTCGGCCCGGTGCCGTTCTTCATAATGCCGACGACGCCATAGCACTTCAGATTCGGGTTATCGTATTTGCCAAAGTTTTCCGTCACTTCGCAGCCGGTCGCGCGCAGTTCCCTCGCCACCAACGCAGACGTCTTCTCTTCACGGGTGGAAAGCTCGGGATGACTGTGGATATCTTTATAAATCGCGAGCAAGGATGGCAGTTCACCCTGTGCGATTTTCTCAACCGGGTGTTCCTGCGCGAAAATCGAGCCGGCGGCCAGGATCGACCCGCTTACGCCGACGGCTACGGCGCGGCAGGCCAAGGACAGGATCGACAAAGCAAAAATCTTCATACCGGCGAACCTAAGTTGTCATTCCGAATGAAGTCGAGGAATCTCTTATTGTGGAATTCGAAAAGAACACAATGCTCTTCGGCGCCGACCCTACGCCGCGGATCGTTGCGATTGAGCTGGGCGAAACCGGCACGGTCAAGGTTCATCGACGCGAGAAGGATGGCTCGACCACGACCGACGTGGAACCGTTTCATCCCTTCGTTTGGGCCGACAGCGACGTTGTCGATCTTGGAATTGAAGCAGAAAAGCTCAAGGGCGATCTGAAATTCGGTTGGCTGATCACAGTCGACAGCTGGAAAGAACTGATCTCACTCCGAAACGGTTTAAAAAACGCCGGGCGCGATTTCTTTGCCCTCACCGACCCGATCCAACATTACCTCACCGCGACCGGGCGAACGCTCTTCAAAGATTTCCCGTTCGAAGAGCTGAAAAGAATGCAGCTGGAAGTGCTCTCGTTTTCAGAAGGCGAGGCAGATCACATCATGAGCATCGCGCTCTCCGACAACACGGGCTGGGAAGAGGTGATTATTGTCGATGCAAAGAAGACGGAAGAATCGGAAAGAAGCGCCATCAAGCGCCTGACGAGTCTGATCAAGGCGCGCGACCCGGATGTGATCGAAGGGCACAACCTGTTTCGGTTTGATCTGCCTTATCTCGTCGCGCGGGCAAAGAAACTGAAAACCAAACTCGACTGGGGCCGCAGCGGCGGTTTTTTGCGTTCGCGCCCGTCGCGACTTCAAATCGCGGAGAAGACGATCGACTATCCGAAGTTTACGATCGACGGACGCCACTTCGTCGACACTTTTCTGCTGGCGCAATTTTACGACGTCGGGATGCGCTCGCTGGCTGGTTTCGAACGGACCGATGTCGCACGCCATTTTGGATTTTGTGATGAAGAAATCTCCGCGCTGGCCGGGAAGGAATTAGAGCGCGCCTACGTCAGCGGCAAAGAGAAATTTCGTCGTCGGGCACTCTGCGGCGTCCGCGAGACCCGCGCGGTCTCGGAATTACTCAGCCCGAGTTACTTCATCCAGGCGCAGATTTTTCCCTACAACTACCAGGACGTGATCGTGCGCGGGAATGCGACCCGAATAAACGGTTTGTTCCTGCGCGAATATTTTCGCCAGAAACACAGCATCCCCGAACTGCCGATGCCACAAACTTTCGAGGGCGGCTACACGGACATTTTTTTTACCGGCGTCGCGCGCAACGTCTGGCATTGCGATGTCGCGTCCCTCTATCCCTCGATCATGCTCCAGTTCGATTGCTTTCCCGCGAGCGATCGGCTGCAAATCTTCAGACATTTATTGACCGATCTGCGGACGTTTCGGCTGGAGGCAAAGGCGAATATGCGCGCGGAAAAGAATCCGGCGCGACAGCATCATCTTCAAGCGCTGCAAAACACGTTCAAGATTCTGATCAACAGCTTCTACGGCTATCTCGGGTTCGCCCAGGGACATTTCGCCGATTTCGACGCAGCCGCGCGGGTCACGCAAATCGGGCGCGATTTATTGAAGAAAATGATCGAGTGGCTAAACGCGCACGGCGCGAAAGTGATCGAGGTCGACACCGACGGGATTTATTTCGTGCCGCCGGATAAGATCGACATCTATCAATTGCAAAAAGGTTTGGCGAAAGAATTGCCCCCGGGAATCGAAGTCGAATTCGACGAGCAATTCGGTGCCATGTTCAGCTACAAGGCGAAGAATTACGCGCTGCTGACGAAGGGCGGCGATGTCATCATCAAAGGCGGGGCATTGAAATCGCGCGGGCTCGAAAAATTCCAGCGCGTATTTCTGGAAGAGATGATCAAGCTCATCATGGAGGATAAGTCTGGGGCGATTGTCGATCTTCGAAACCAGTTCGAGAAAAGAATCCGCAGTCGCGAATGGAAGATCGACATGTTGATGAAAACCGACACGCTTCAGG
>CATPAT010000247.1 GCA_955652155.1 uncultured Chthoniobacterales bacterium
AGAGCAATCCGAGTAACTGCGCACGTAAAACATTCTCTGGCGGCAAATCGGCCAGCGCTTCCAGCTCGGCGGTGGAAACAGCCGCCCGATCGATGAAACCGAGCTTTAGCATCGCTTTCTTGAATTCGGTCACAAAAGTTTTGAATGCCTTTGCCACCGGTGCCACGTCCTTCTTTCCCGTAACCACTGCAGTCTGGCCGGTAAGATTGCCGTCACCGGCCGGGAATCCGGAATCCGCCATCGCGCGCTTCAGAAAGCTGTTCTTCACCACGTGAATCTCAGCGCCCGCGCCGGCCAGCCGTTTCCGCAGCTCGCTAAAATCGTCGACTTTCATGTGCTGGTAGTCAGCCACCAGGACAAATGACGATTCCTTCAATTCTTCGGACAGGTCCGAAACAATATTGGCTTTTTCTGGTCTCATGATGTCGATCTTATGCGGCTTGCCCGGCCAGGTAAGGCGATGGATCGAGTTTTAGGCCGGGCGACATTGTCGCGCTTAATGTCATCGCGTCAACAAATCGGCCTTTGGCTGTGGCGGGGCGCGCCCGAACCACCGCTTCAATCACGGCGTTGCCATTTTCTACCAGCGCTTTTTCTTCAAACGAAAATTTTCCAACCGGCACGGCGACGTTGCCGTTTTTATCGAGTTTAAATTCAACCCGGCCAGCTTTGACTTCCTGAACTGCTTTGGCCGTATCCTCGGCGACTGTTCCAGCTTTAGGATTCGGCATCAGGCCGCGCGGTCCGAGCACTTTTCCGAGCTTGCGCACTTCGGCCATCGCCGTCGGTGTCGCGACCGCGACGTCAAAATCTTGAAAACCTTCCTGAACTTTTTGGATCAAATCTTTAAAGCCGACGTGCTCAGCGCCGGCGTCTTTCGCCGCTTTTGCCGCTGCGCCTTCGGCGAATACGAGCACTCGCACGTGTTTGCCGCTTCCATGGGGCAATGCGCAGGTGCCGCGCACCATTTGATCGGATTGTTTTGGATCGACACCCAGACGGAACGAGACCGTGACGGTTTGATCGAACTTGGTCGGCGGAAATTTCTTCAGTGTGGCGACCGCGTCGTTGAGGCTGTAGGATTTTTTGCGGTCCACCTGCTCGGCGGCGGCGCGATAACGTTTACTACGTTTTAGTTGCATATTTTTGTGCAGTGTTAGCGGTCGCCGCGGCGACCTCCTGCTAATTTAGCCCGCCTCTCAGCGAAGCGGGGCGGCACAGTAGGGGAGCATTTTAGGATTGTCAACGCGGGGCAATCTCTGGTAAAACCCAGGGGTTATGAAAAGCCCCACTTATTATAGATTGTTGATCGTTGCCGCCTCTCTTCTTGCCGCCAGCCAACTCTCCGCCCGACCCATCGGCTTTAGCGAACTTTCGCTCATGGTCCGAATGCACGAGTCCGAGACATCCATAAAAAATGAAGTCGCGGACCGAAAACTTTTGCACGGATTGACTCAACCCCAGGAAGGGATTCTCAAATCGCAAGGCGCCAGCGATTCGCTCATCCAGTCGCTCCGCAATTCCAACCTCGTCGCCTCGAAGGAAGAGGCAGTTGCGGTTGAGTCGGCCGCCGCACGCCAGTCGAGCGTTTCTGCAGCGGAAATGCATCCTGCCGGTCACCATCGTCATGTTTTAGTCTTCGACGTCGCTTTGGGTCATCCGCTTAATTTGAGCCAGTGGGGCGGCCTGGATTACGAGATCGCATTTTACTCGTACCGCTTCGCTGGCGAAGATCACATCCAGCCGGCTTTGATCGACAATGTCGGGACGCGCACAGTCGTGTTTAGAACGACGCCGTTCTTGAGCGAAAGCGAAACATTCACGTCTGATTGGTTTCCAACCAACGGCGTGCGCAACTGGCGATTCACGCCTTACAACGGTGTGGATTACGATAACCGGGGCGATTTCCGCGATACGCGGTCGATCAATTTCAGCGACACCGTTGCAGTAAGTTCTTATTCCGTTTCGAGACCTGTTGCAGTGGATTGGAATGATCCGGTTTTCTTCGACGGTCAGCCCTATACGTTTTATCCCGTTTACGGCAGCGGCGGCGTTTCGCTTTATTTTATAAATGCGACCACATATTCAGCCAAAGTCGCGGTCGCATTCAATCGCTGAGCGATCAACCGGCTAATCCGCAGGAATTTCCGCCTCAGGATCGCTCGAGATCGCGACTGGCAGTGCGCTCGGTGGACCGTTACGGATTATTTTTCCTTCCTTCATCACGAACGAGACGCGCTCGGTCGCGGTGATATCGGCGGTTGGATCGCCCGGCATGGCAATCACATCTGCGAACTTTCCTTTTTCGAGCGTTCCGGTTTTTTGCGCGATCCCGAAAAGATCCGCCGCATTTCCGGTGGCAGTCTTGAGTGCATCGATCGGTTGCATTCCCAGATCGACCATTAATTTAAATTCTTTTGCGTTCTGGCCGTGCGGAAATACCGCGGCATCCGTTCCGAACGAAATCTTGACGCCCATTTTCACTGCGTTCCGAAACATGTCCGAGCGGGCGGCCGCCGCCGCCTTCGCTTTTGCCTGCAGGGCCGGCGGGTAGTTGTCGATCTTGCTCATGATCCATTCCGTCGCCATTAACGTCGGCGTGAGATATGTGCCTTTGTTTTTCATCAACGTGAGCGTTTCCGGTTTCATGAACGAGCCGTGCTCGATGGAATCGACTCCTGCTTCGATCGCCTCTTTCGCCGCCTGGTCGCCATGGCAATGCACCGCCACCTTTTTGCGCAAACGATGCGATTCATCAACCAGGGCTGCCATTTCCGCCGGCGTGAGTTGCGGCGTGTCCACTTCATCTGCCAGCGAAAGAACTCCGCCCGAAACCGCGGCCTTGATCACGTCCGCGCCGTTTTTCACTTCAAACCGCACCGCTTTTCGAATCGCATCGGCCCCGTCCGCGATTCCTTGACTGAAATCTGGCTCGTGACCGAAAAGCATGTCGCGAAATCCTGAGGTCGGATCGAAATGCCCGCCGGTCGCACCAATTCCGTAGGTTGCAACCAACATTCGCGGACCAACGATCACGCCTTTGTTGATCGAGTTCCGCAGCGCAACATCGACGAATTCTTTGCTTCCAACGAAACGACTGCCGAGATCGCGCACGGTTGTGAATCCGGCTTCGACTGTGGCGCGCGCATATCTGGTCGCGGCGATCGCCTGCTCGGAAACGTTCAGGTCGACTTCTTTCAGTCGGCGCTCGTTGTAGTTACCGGAAAAATCGAGCGTCAGATGCGTATGCCCGTCCATGAAGCCTGGCGAAAGGGTCGCGTCACCGAGGTCGATAACTTGCGCATCAGTCGGCGCCGGAAAATTGCTTCCGGCGTCGACAATTTTGTTGCCCTGAATAATGACGACGCCGTTTTGGGCCAGCGTTTTCGATTTACCGTCGAAAAGTCGCGCAGCTTTCAGAACGATCACCTTGTCGGCCGCGTGAATCGAAATCGCACAGCTGATAAGAACAAGGATCGTGAAGGACAACCGCGAACAAAATCGATAGAAAGCAGAGACGTTCATCCTGGCGGTATAGAAACTTCGGGGAGACAAAGCAAGACTGCGAGAAAACGCCTCCGGTCTTGTTTAGCGCATCGGCTTTGGCTTCAATGGTTTGATGCTCCAGCTATCAATCTCTTATCGCGCTCTATCGCTTCTCGTTTTGATGACGATGTCGATCTTCGGATACGCATCCGGGCAAACGAATCCGCCCAAAGGTCCATCTCCAGAACCGAAAACGGAAGCGACTCCGACTCCGCCACCTGCGACTGATTACGACATTCGCTGGGGGGCGAAAATTCCGTTGCGGGACAAAGTTGAACTGAACGCGACCCTTTATTTTCCAAAAACGCCGGACGGTTCCGTCTCTAAAACGCCGGTCGTCTTCACGCTTACGCCCTACATCTCCGACAGCTATCACGCGCGCGCGGCTTATTTCGCGTCGCACGGTTACGTATTTGCGCTGGTCGATGTTCGTGGCCGCGGCAATTCCGCGGGTGAGTTTGAGCCGTTTGCGCAAGAGCCGCGCGATGGACACGACGTGGTCGAATGGCTGGCACAGCAACCGTTTTGTGACGGGAAGGTTGCGATGTGGGGCGGGTCTTATGCGGGTTTCGATCAATGGGCCACGGCCAAGGAATTTCCGCCACATCTGGCCACCATTGTTCCGGCGGCGGCTGCGCATCCGCCGTTGGATTACCCATCGCTCGATAATGTCGGCGAAACCTACGATGTCCAGTGGTTTACCTTCACCAGTGGCAAAGCCAGTCAGCAAAATCTTTTCGGCGATTCGAAGTTCTGGCGCACGAAATTTCTCGACGCTTACAAAAAGCACATTGCCTTCAGCACGCTCGACTCGTTCGTCGGAAATCCTTCGCAAAACTTTCAACGCATCCTGAAACATCCGACCGCTGACGCCTACTACGACGCGATGGTGCCGACGACCGAGCAGCTCCAAAAAATGTCGCTGCCGATTCTGACCATTACCGGGCAATACGACGGCGACGAGCTGGGGGCGATGACGTTTTATCGCGATCACATGGCGGATGCAGCGGCCGCGGCACGCGCGAAACATTTTCTGATTATCGGGCCCTGGGACCATGCCGGCACCCGAACGCCGACCGACGAAGTCGGCGGCGCGAAATTCGGACCAGCTGCGATTGTCGATCTTAATGATCTCCATCGGCAATGGTACGACTGGACGATGAAGAACGGTCCGAAGCCGCCATTTCTTAAAGATCAAGTCGCGTATTATTTGATCGCACCGGGAAATTCTGGCGCCAACGGCGAATGGAAATACACCGACAGCTACGCAAACCTGATTGCGAATCCTAAAACCTTTTATCTCGATTCGAAGAACGGCGATGCTAACGGCGTCTTCCGTTCCGGGTCATTGACGGAAACGAAACCGAGCCAAGGCGCTGATCAGTTCATCAATGATCCGCTCGATATTCATCGAGGCGTTGATATTGAAGGCGTTGAGCCGAACGAGAAGACGGGAAATATCGATCAACGCTTCGCGCTCTGCATCGGTCCGGACGGCCTGGTTTATCACACCGAACCGCTGTCCAAAGAAACGCCGCTGATCGGTTGTCCGAAAGTTTCCCTGTGGGTTTCGATCGACACGCCCGATACCGATTTGGAGGCCGATCTCTACGAAATCCAGCCTGACGGAACGAGCATCAGTCTGTGGAGCGATATTCGCCGGCTGCGTTACCGCGAATCACTCCGCGAAGCGAAACTGGTGAAACCAGGCGAGATCGTGAAATGCGATTTTAGTCCTGGCCTGTTCGTCGCCCGTCGTTTGATGAAAGGGAGCCGGCTGCGGTTGGTTGTTTATTCGCCGAACTCAATCTTCTGGCAGAAAAATTACAACTCCGGGGGCGTTGTGGCTGACGAAACCGCGAAAGACGCGCGCACCGCGCACGTGAAGGTTTATCACGACGCCGAGCACGCAAGCGGGATCGACTTGCCATTGCGCTGATGAGGCTGACTGCGCGAGTTCTGATTGTTGCGACATTCTTCCTTCTCGCGATTGAACTGCCGGCTGCGTCCGAAGTCGTGATCGCGATCCGCTATTTGCAGGCGGAAGGCACCAGTCACTCGCATCTCTATCTCTATCGCGAAGATGGAAAATTTTTGCGGCAGCTCACCACCGACAATTCGGGACAGGATGTCAATCCAATCTTCGCGCCCGACGGCAAGGTGATCGCTTTCACGCGCGAGAAAGACGGCAGTCCGCTGGAATTCTGGAGCGTGCATCCACTCGGCGGCACTCCAACCAAACTCGACGCCGCTCCTGATTGGTACCAACAAACGAAAACGTCGTCGTATTTCACAAACCGCGACGTGCCGGGCGCCGAAGCGCCGTCGCCTTCGGCATCGCCCGCCCCCAGTGCGGCTCGCACCCCCGCGGGCATGATGGGCGAGCGGAAGAGTTACAAGGCGCCCGATGGGTCGGTTGAATTGATTTTGCGCGAAGATCCGAGCGATCCGGACGACCAGGTTGACGGGGAACACCACGGAAAACATTACGTGCTGCGCTATCTCAAAACGGGGATCCAAGCGGACTTTGGAACACTGCCGGGGTTCTTCGGTGTTTACGAGATTTTGCACGACCGGGAAAATCCGGATCGGCATTTTTTGTTCGAAGGTTTGCTACGCGCCGCGTTCTTTGGTTTGCATTTGAACAGCACCGACGGCGACACGTCGTTCGCGCTCGATCTGAACGGGCCGCGATTTGCGCGATTATCTCCAAACTGGGCCGCGCCCGTGCCCTTGCCGGGCGAAGCGGCGTTCGTCACGCTCACTGAAAATCGTTATGTCCCGATTCCCGGCAGCACCAAGACTGCGAACTGCTCTTATTTAGAACGCTGGGACGCGCAGCTGCAAAAAATCCGTTACGCACGTCCGAAAGCCGCGGCGATTTTTTACGGCGCATCGATTTATCGTCCTGACCGAACGCCGCCCGTGATTACAATTCGGCAAAACGCGGATTGATCGGAAACAATGAAGAAAACATTTACAATTATTTTGCTGATCGCCGCGGCGGCGCCGCTTTGCGCCCAGGATTCGGCCTCACTCGAAAAACTCGCGGACGATTTTTGGACGTGGCGCGCGAGGTATGCGCCGTTCAATGGCGATGACGTCCCGCGGATCGAACGTCCCGGCGGGATGCGCGACTGGTCGCGCGCGAGCATCGACAAACGCCGCAAAGATTTAACCGAGTTTGAAGCGCGCTGGAAAAAAATCGACGCCAACAAACGGCCGATCGCGAAACAGGTCGATTACCGATTAATCGGTTCGGCCTTGTCGCGGGTGAGGTGGGAACTCGACGTCAATCCAGGCTGGCGCCGCGATCCGACGTTTTACATCGCACAAACGCTGACTGCGTTGGTCGAAGCGTTGACTGTTCCCGCGCCTTACGACGAGGCGCGCAGCCGCGAGATCCTGACGCGAATCGACAACATTCCGTCGATTCTCGAACAAGGAATGCTGAATTTGCAGAAACCCCCGGCGCCGTTCGCGCGCGTTGCGGCGCAGGCTCTCGAAAATATCCGGCCGCATTTGCAACAAATGGCCAACGCACTGGCAAAATCGACAACTTTGAAAGAAGACGAGCTCTACGCGACGACCGATCGCGCGTCGGCCGCGCTCGAGAAATATCGGACCTTCTTGCAGAAATCGATCCCATCGCTTCCGAACGAGACCGCTCTTGGGCGCGACGCGTATGTTTTCTTTCTCAAGAAAGTCGCGCTCATGCCGTACTCGCCAGAGGAGCTGCTTGCCATGGGCCGTCAGGAATGGAGCCGCGCGGTTGCGTTCGAAGCTTACGAAGCGAATCGAAACAAAAAAGTGCCACCGCTGAAAATCGCGGACAACATCGACAACTGGATCAAAGACGCGGCCGCGAAAGAACTCCAGGTTCGGGAATTTCTCGAGAGCAACGATATTTTGACCGTTCCCGATTGGGTTCAGCATTACACGCTGCGTTCGACGCCGGAATATTTGCGCGCTGTCGGTTTCAGCGAGACGGACGATTTCACATCACCGTCGCGCTTGAATGAAAACTGTATTCGCTATGTGCCGGAACCATCGCAGAATCTCGGTTATTTCTGGCGCGCCACTGCGATGGATCCGCGGCCGATTTGCGTGCACGAAGGAATTCCCGGCCACTACTTTCAGCTTTGCCTTTCCTGGAAACACGAGAATCCGATTCGCCGGCATTACTACGATTCCGGCGCCAACGAAGGCATCGGCTTTTACGCCGAGGAAATGATGTTGCAGGCGGGATTGTTTGACGACAGTCCGCACACGCGCGAGATCATTTACAATTTCATGCGATTGCGCGCGCTGCGTGTGGAGGTCGATGTGAAGCTCGCGCTCGGCCAGTTCAAGCTGAACGAAGCGGCCAAGTATCTGCACGACCAGGTTCCGATGGATGACCAGACGGCGCGGCAGGAAGCAATCGCGTTCGCGACCGGTCCGGGTCAGGCCATCAGTTATCAGATCGGCAAACTCCAGATCGTAAAATTTCTGGCCGAAGCGCGCATGAAACAGAGCGATCGGTTCAGTCTGCGCGCATTCCACGATTTCGTTTGGAAAAACGGCAACGTCCCGATTTCACTTCAACGTTGGGAATATTTGGGCGATGCGAGTGAAGTGCCAAAGTAAATTCGCGGCCTACCGGAATCGGCGCCGGGAGATTTCCTCTTTGAGGTCTTCGAGTGCTTCCTCGCGCTGTTCACGGATCGTTTTGACGTAGAAGATCGTGCCAACGATGCCGAGGGCGGTGGCGCCGAGGAAATTGGCGTTTGGATTTACGTCCCAAAGGTAGGCGCCGAAAATCGCGCCGACGCTGACGATCAAATCACGTACTAAATAATAGGCGCCGACCATTTGTCCGCACCGAGCCGGTTCGCAATAACCAATGATGAGGGCCTTGCGAGAAGTGTCGCCGAATTCCTTGAAGCCCCGAATGACGAAAGCGACCACGAGCAAGACGAAGCTGTATGATGGGAATGCGTGCGAGATGAGCAAGCTGATCGGAAAAAGCGTGAACATGACGAAGGTCACGATCACGAACGGCTCCCGGCCATATCTGTCGGCATAATGCGATGCCGGAATGATGCAAAGCGTCGCCGCCAGCATTTCGACCGTTGTGAGCACGCCAACTTGTTTTGCGTTCACGCCGATGTAGTCCATCGCGAAGATCACGACCCACGCATAGGGAATGCGCTCGCAAAATCGAATCAGGATGTCGCTCAAAAGTAGCTGCCGCATCGGCGAATTGAACTCGCGCAAGCTCTGCCAAAAAGTCCAGTGTTTGTCCGGCGCTTTTTCTTCTTTCGGCTCCTCACGAATTTGCCATTGCACAAAAATCGTGGCCCCGGACAGAACAATCGAAAGCACGAGCGCAATTCGGACGCCGCCGATGACACCAAAGCGATCAATTAAGAGTCCTCCGAGAAACGGTGCGATCATGATCGGCAATCGTTTGATCACCGATTGGACGCCGATGCCCATCGAGTGGCGATTCGCTTCCAGCGCAGCCGCGACCAGCGAAAACGTCGCCGGCAATGAAAAGCAGGTCCACGACAAAAACAAAAACATCCCCGCGATCACCGCGCCCCAATGCGGCACAAAAAGAACGAGCGCGTAGCCTACGATCGAAACGATGTTGAAAGCGAGAAACGCGCGTCGATGTCCCCAGCGATCGACAATCACTCCGCCGGGATAGGCGTAGACCGCGCCCAGCAAAGTGCGCAGCGCATCGTACAAGCCGATGACAAAAACACTCGCGCCCAGTGCCTGCAGATACTTCGGGACGAACCGCATCCAGAGCTCTTCGCCCGCGCCGATGACGAAAATGGCGAGCAGTAGAACGACGAGATTGCGCTTGAGTCCAAAAAAATCGGCCAGGGATTTCAAGGCGCGCACGCAGAAGTTTTGGCCGAATCGCGCGGTTTATTCAAGCGTGCGGCCAAGATCGTTTCTACGACCGTTTAGCCGTGCCCACGCGTTCTATCTGGGATTTCAATTTGGTCTGCACGACGAGCTAATTGAGTCTGACTATCTCTCGTGAACAAAACGGGGGATGATGACGTCGTCTCATTGCTCGCTTCCTTATCTTGATGAAAAACAAAGTTCCGCGGGTCACATTCGCGCCAGGCCGGCAAAGATGATTATTGGAGGATAACAATGGACGAAAGGAAATCGGAGCTCGTTGCAAAGGTACCGCTGGTAACGCTTCTCTTCTGGATCATTAAGATCCTGGCGACCACGCTTGGCGAGACCGGTGGCGATGCCGTTACCATGTCGTGGCTCGGTGAAACGACGCCAAAGGCGAAGGGGACCGGCTACCTTATCGGCACTGCAATATTCGGCGTTATTTTTGTCGCGGCGGTTCTCGTGCAGATCAAGGCGAGGAAATTTCACCCGTTCCTTTACTGGCTGACGATCGTCGCCACGACAACTGTCGGCACCACCCTGGCCGATTATTGCACCAGATCGCTTGGCATCGGCTACACCGGCGGTTCGACGATCTTGCTGATCTGCGTGATTGGGTCGCTTCTGATCTGGCGTTGGTCGACCGGGAGCATATCGATCGAAACGGTGAATACACCCAAGGTCGAGGTGTTTTATTGGGTGACGATCATGTTCTCGCAGACACTCGGGACGGCACTCGGCGATTGGGTTGCCGATACCAATGAAATGGGCTTTGGCGGGGCGGCCGCAGTGTTCGGTGGTCTACTTCTGTTGACCGCTCTTCTCTACTACTTTACGAGCATTTCACGCGTCATTTTATTTTGGGCGGCATTCATCTTGACTCGCCCGCTCGGCGCCGTCGTCGGCGACTTTCTCGATAAGCCGCACGCACAAGGAGGGCTGGCTCTAAGCCGTTACACTGCATCGTTAGCGCTCCTGGTGGTAATCATCGCGTTGATTCTGATTTTCCCCCAGAAGCCGGCTTCGAAAGCGCATTGAAGAAATCCAAGGAAGACGCCGCTCAGTAGAGCAATTGCATTCCGAAATAACCGATTAGCGCGAGCGGTTGGTCGGGCGACCGAATCTCGTGACCCATCGAGATAATCAGGATCCGTGTTTTGGTAAACTCGTGGCGCAACCCGAAGTTCACGGTCAAAATGTTACGCGTGAAGTTCATTCGCGAAGTGCCGTGTAGCTCGGCCATCAACATCGTCGATTTCGCGACATCAACTCCGCCGACAATTCCGTAGAGCCATTCGCTGCGCCCGACGCTGCTGGCCAATGGACCGAATTCCGCGTCGGCGTGCCACGGTCCGAACGTGCGCGCGATTTGGAATGGAATTTGAAACCGAGTGCCTTCTTCAGCGATACCGCGCCGGACCGATGATTGCAGAACGTTAAAGATGACCCGTGGAAACATCGACATGTCGAAGCCGCTCGCATCTTGATCGAGAAATCGCCACTTTAACGCTGCCTCCGTCCCGGCAAAACCGCCAACCGGCCCGTGGTCGCTCCGCTTCAATATGACCGGCGCCGATTCGAGTGTGAGCTGAATTCGCTCGCCGACTCCGTAATTCAGATCGATCGCGGGCAAATCGTACGCCGTTTCGCCCGAACGATGTTCAAATGTGATCGCAACGTTGTTCTCCCACTTGCCGGGTCCAGGTGTGCCCGGATCATCGGTGATCATGGGCGGACCGCCCTGAGCGCATGCGGTTCGTACACTGCACACCGCAATCGCCGCGATCGCTATTTGTCGCACGATCTAATGATTTGCCGATTCAGCTGGACCGTAAATCAACAGTTTCAACGTATTCGGTACGATGATCGGCCGTCCGGGAGATGCACCGGGAGACGGCGACGGCGGGGGCTGAAACTGGGCTGACGGCAAATAAATGCGATGTGTTTTCGGATCGAGCGCCATCGTGCGCGCGCCACGTTCCGTCTTTAGAGTTTGCACAACCGTCAATTTGTCGGGCGTTTCTTCTTTTGCGATTGTCGTTGCGCCCTCGCCGCACGACGCGAAGGCGAGTTGTGTCGCTTCATCGAATGCGCAGCCATCAACACCAGCGCCGATCGGGACGGTGACAATGATTTTTCCGGTTTCGGTATCGAGCATCGCCATCATTTTGTTATGACAAGTGGCAAACAAACGATGATGCACCGCGTCCAAAGCGATTCCGCTCGGTTCTGTCCCCGGCGCAACTGGCCAGCGCGCGATCACCTCGTGTTTTTCCGTGTCGATCACCGCGACTTCGCTCTTGTCTTCGATGTTGCAATAAATGCGTTTGGCGTTCACATCTGCCACTGCGAACTCCGGACCGCCTCCGAGCGAAATCGTGGCAACGACCTTTGTTTGTTTCGCGTCGATCACCGTGGCCGAATTTCCCTTATGATTGAAAACGTAAACTTCGCCTCGAAGGGGTTCGTAGACGAGGGCGTCAGGACTCTCGCCGGTATCGATTTTTGAAACCGTTTTCAACGTCTTCAAATCGACGACACTCGATTTGGCCTCTTTTCCATTGGAGGAGAAGCCGCGTTGCAGCTCGGGCACTGCCACGAACCCGTGAACGCCCGGTGTGTCGGCAATTTCCCCGGCCACAGCGTTCTTGTTGAGATCGACAACGACGACTTTGGTGGCGTGGGAGAGATAGAGCCGGCTCGCGGCCGAGTCGATTGTGAGAATGTCCCAACCGCCTTCGCCGCCGATCGGGATCTCGGTCAAAAATTTGTATGGTTCTTGCGCGACAACCGTCGCCTCACAGAACGCAATCAGTCCGAACAGCAACCGCAAACATGTTCTACGCATTCCGCACTGCTACCGCATTTTGAAGAAAGTGCATGCAACGCGATCCATCTTAACTTTCTCGCGCGTGATGCGCTTCATATGGCAAAATTGGATTTCGGCGTAGACGTTGGAACTTTGATAACTAACCTCGTCGCATGAGCTCATGGTTCTGGTATGCGGTTGCGGCCGCCATTCTTTACGGCGCGCATCAAATCTTTACTCGTCTTGCAGCTGAACGCATTGGAGATGGTCTGGGCGGGTTCGTGGTCGAAGCGAGTGCGGCATTGTCGATCTTGCTCTATCTGGCAGTTCTTTGGTTCGTTGGACGATGGAACCAAAAATTCAGTGCAGCTGGATTTAATTATTCGCTTCTCACTGGAATTTGTGTTGGCGCGGGCACGATCGCGTTCTTTCTGCTTTTTCAAAAAGGCGGGCCGCTTTCGGCCGTCCCGGCCATTTTAGCAGGGGGGGCCGCGATCATGGCCATCGCCGGGCTTTTGTTTTTTCACGAAGCCCCATCGTGGCAGCGCCTGCTTGGCATTACGCTCGCGATCGCTGGATTGTTTCTGCTTCGTCGTTGATACGACTTAGGCTGAGTTTTATCTGATCTGATAGCAGCGAATTTCTGCTGGCTGGCTGCCGTGATGTGGAACAGCTAAGAACAAAGTTTCACGTTCTGGCACGAACAGTCCGGTGCGCGCGCCATCCGCCGTGTCGATCTTGGTCAGAGCCTTGTAGGTGTTTGGATCAGTTTGTTCGATAATGTCAATCTTGCCGGCGCCGCAGATCGCGTAGAGGTGATGACGTTTGCCATCGTAGAAGATTTCGTCGGGATCGCCCGAGATGTCGATCTTCGAGACGATATCGCCGGAATCAGTGTTAAGTACGATAAGCTTGGATGGCAAACGGCAGCCGACAAATAGTCGATGGTTTGTTTCATCCAGTGCCATCGGAAAATTTCCAAAGACCAGGTCTGTTTTCCACATCGCAACGACTTTGCCTTGGTCGCGATCGATCACCGCCACATGACGGGCATTTGGAACGTTGACGAAAATTCGTTTCCCGCTCTTTTCCAATTCGAATGCTTCGGGATGAGCGGTAAGTTTGATTGAACCGAGCTGCTTTCCGTCGGATGCATTAACAACGGCGATTCCTCCGCTGCCAAATCCGACGTAAAGTTTTTTCGCGACTTCATCGTATCGAACATTGTCGGCATCATCTTGAAGATTCAATTCTCCGACGGGCTGGAATGATTTTGCGTCGTAGATTTTGCAAATGCCGCCTTTGTCATTCGCAACGAAGAGGCGATCAAGTCCGGGGATGTAAGCCATCCCTTGCGGCGACGCGAGGCCGTTGATGGAATGGATTCGCTCGCTTTTGCCCAGATCGATCACTTCGACGGTGTTGTTGCCGAGCGCGCAAACGAACAATCGTGCGCCGGCGGCATCGAATGCGAAGTGGTCGATTCTTCCTTCAACTCCGGGCAGCGGGATTGTTTGTTTTAGTTGGATCCCTGCGCCACCTGATTCAGCGACTGCCAGACAACTTCCGGCGACCGCTATTACGGTAGATAGAACGAAATATTTCACATGGCTCCGTAAGTGAAGTTACGAAACTCGGCTGGTACTGCCGCTTTACTTCGCAGCCGATGTACTTATGCCGGACAAGCCGGAGGCCAGAAGCGCACCCTGGATTGCTTCGGCCAGTTTTTTAGCCGGGCCCCGGCCCCAGTAGTGGAAAAACAAGATGCGCGGTTGCTCGTGCGTCATGTGCGAATGAATCGCGACGATGTTAATCCCGCCAACGCGCATCGCTTTGAGCGCGGATTGCAATTCGTCTTCGGTCACCGCAAAATCGCCGTCGACGACCGCGTTGTCATCGCTCCCGGCAAATGCCATCCACGTGTTCACGCCCATGGCATTGTCGATCTTGACGCCATGCATCGTCGCCGGATGGCCGATCGAGAATTTCACCATGCCGTTGTTAACTTCACTGCTCATTCCGAAAATTTCATTCAGCGGTTCGGCTGAGATTGAGTTTTTCTCCGGCAACGCTGTCGCGGCGAATGAATCTTTCGGTTGCGGATTGGCCGCGCGGACTTCTTTGATCTTGTCGTAAACTTTACGCACCGCACCGGCGAGTTCCTCCACCGTCCCCTGACCTTCGATGTGCATGAAATACACTTTCGGATGATCGAAGAAAAAATGGTTATGCAGCGCGGTTACGCTCAGACCGTTGTCGAGTGCCGTAGACATTGCCGGATTTGCTTCGTCTTCGAAAAGAACGGTATCCCCCATCATCATCGCCTTTTCGTTCGTCCCGATGAATGCGGCCCACGTGCCGAGTCCCATGAATGGCGGCATCGTCCAGCCGTCGACTGTGATTTTCACGTCGGCGCGTGGCGACGTGATTTTATAGACGCCTTCCTTTTCGTTGAGCTTGCCCTTTAGCCCCGTGATCTGATCGATCTTGCCGGTATCGAGCGCGGCCGACGCAATGCCGGCGTTAACGCAGCAGATCGCCCAAACGAGAAGCAGTCTTTTCATTTTACGTTGCTGGCTCCGCCCCGAATTGTCTCGGGGCAGAACCGCAACGTCTCTCGCACTTAGTATTTCTCGCCTTTTTCTTTGTGCTCGCCGGCTTCTGAGTGCTTGCCCAGGAGTTTGCCGTTGGCGTCGAATTTGTAACCCCATTCCTTGCCATCTTTGCTTACGACGGCCTCATAGTTCGTGCCCTCTTTTTCCCAACGAACTACTGATGCTCCCTTGAGTTGTTTGTCCGCAGCCTGCTGCACCGCTTGCGGCACATCAGAATTGCTGATGTTTTCCTCTTTTTCTTTGTTTCCGTGCCCGTAGGCGTTCACGCCGAAGGCGAGTCCGGCGCTGATCGCCGCGATTGTAACTAGTTTAGGTGTCTTCATGTTTAATTTTCGACTGATCGGTCTCAAAGATTGTTCGAAGATCGACAACTGTTTACGCGGAAGAATCGCAAGGCGTAAGATTTCGCCCTACAACTATCGGCAATTACTATTTCGTGGTCGCGAGTCGGATCCCGAGAAAAACAAAAAGCGCGCCCGCGGTTCGGTTGAGCCACTGCGAAATTGTCTCGTTGTTCCGCAATCGCTCGCTGAAGACGGAAGCAAACCATGCGAGAACCAGGCACCAGATAGTGCCGGTGGTCACAAATGCGAAACCGAGCGCAAGAAAGGCTACGACTTTCATGCTGGATGTCGGGTCGACGAATTGTGGAAGAAAGGCGAGAAAAAAGAGCGCCACTTTTGGATTCAGGATGTTAGTGAAAACGCCTTGCCGAAATGTTGCCATGGTTGTGCGCCGCCGAAAGTTGGACGGCAAACTCAAATGCTTGCGTCGATCGAGAACCATTTTGATTCCAAGAAAAATCAGATACGCGCCACCGAGCAACTTGATCGCGCCAAAGGCGAGCGCTGAAGTCGCGAGGATTGCGGAAAGTCCCAGGGCCGCGGCACAGGCATGAAAAATACTGCCGACGCCAATACCGAGCGCGGATGCGATACCAGCCTCGCGGCCCTGCGCGATGCTCCGTCCCAAAATATAAACCGTGTCCGGACCGGGCGTCAGGTTGAGCAAAATGCCAGCTGCCAGAAATAATCCGAAATCATGGATGCCAAACATGCTTCGTTGTAGTTAATCAGCGTTGACGGGCTTTATGAATCAAACTTTTGACATTGCCACGCAAGATCGACACCGTGCGCCGTCGTTTGGCGAAGCGTTTCGGTTCTGGCTGAAACTCGGATTCATCTCGTTTGGCGGACCGACCGGCCAGATCGCGATCATGCACGCCGAATTGGTCGAGGAAAAACGCTGGATCGACAATGCCCGGTTTCTGCATGCGCTGAATTTTTGCATGCTGCTGCCCGGTCCGGAAGCGCAACAACTCGCCATCTACATCGGCTGGCTTCTGCACAAGACGCGTGGCGGCGTTGTTGCCGGCGCTCTCTTTGTCATTCCATCGATCTTTATTCTTTGGGCGCTCAGCTACGTTTATGTGGCGTTTGGAAACATTCCATGGATCGCGGCGATCTTTTACGGACTGAAACCGGCCGTGCTCGCGATTGTCGCCGCGGCCGTCATCCGGATCGGAAGCAAGGCGCTCAAGAACGCGGTCATGTGGTCGCTCGCCCTGGCCGCATTTGTTGCAATCTATTTTTTCCACGTGCCATTTCCTTTGATCATCATCAGTGCCGGGATTCTCGGGCTCATTGGCAACAAAATTTTGCCGCAATATTTTCGCGGAGAAAGCGCGCACCCGCCAGATGTCGATCTTGCCAGTACAGCTGGCGATGGCGCGAAACCAACGTGGCTTCACGCGCTCAAGATTTCGGCCACATGGATTGTGATATGGGCGTTGCCGCTTGCACTTACCGGAGTTTTTCTCGGAACCGATCACACGATTTTTCGCGAAGGAATTTTTTTCAGCAAAGCCGCCGTCGTTACTTTCGGCGGCGCCTATGCCGTGCTGCCTTATGTCTCGCAGCAAGCGGTCGAGCATTATCATTGGCTGACTGCGCCGCAGATGCTCGATGGACTCGGTCTCGCCGAAACAACGCCCGGACCGCTCATTATGGTTTTGCAGTTCGTCGGGTTCCTCGGCGCTTGGAATCATCCTGGAAATCTTCCGCCACTCGTAAGCGCGACAGTCGGCGCTCTAGTCACGACCTGGACCACTTTTGTGCCCTGCTTTCTTTGGGTTTTCTTAGGCGCCCCCTACATCGAGAAATTGCGCGACGTCAAGCTACTGACGGCGGCGCTATCAACCGTCACCGCCGCGGTCGTTGGCGTGATTTTGAATCTCGCGGTTTGGTTTGGACTGCACGTCATTTTTCCCGCGAGCGGAACCGTCGATTGCTTTGCGCTCGTGGTTTGCGCGCTAGCCTTCATCGCCATGCTTCGCTACAAGATCGACATCATCCCGGTCGTGCTCGCCAGCGGATTGCTCGGCTTGATTTACAAATCTCTTTTGTAGGAGAAGCCGTTGGCTTCGTCCTGCCGGACCGGCGTCTGACCGACAGCGTCGCCCCCTACAGAAGAATAAAATCTATCCGGCCGCCGGTTTTAAACGGTCACACTCTGCTTGGTAAGCCTCAATGAGTGCCGCGATCTTGGAGTGAAAAGCTTCCTGCGCGGAGTAAACGTCTCCGATGGGTTCAACAAAAGCTTTCTGCTTAAGTTCGTCCTCGATCGTCAAGCTGAGTTCGGCCAGCTTTTCGATGTTAGCGCGTGAGTGAAACTCCAATTCCTTGAGCTTCGCCAGAACGGCGAGCGATTTCTCCAGTTTCGCCGCATCTGGTTTTTGTTCCGGTTTCGCAGCGGGAGCAGCAGTTTTAGCGGCGGAACTCTCTGCAGGGGCAGGTTGTTTCTGCTGTTTCGTCTTCCTCGGTGGCTGGGGCCCATGAGCGCCGTCGCCCTTGTGATGCTTTTCCTGCGTGACTTTCTTGGCGTGCGCGACGTTTCGAGGATCTCCCATCAGTTAGTACACGATTCTCAGCAAGCTTCCGGTCGTATGTCGATTTCGGTGCGTCGTTTATGCCACTGTTGAATGCAGGGCAATGCGGTTGCCTTCGGAATCAATAACCACAGCGCGAAATCCGTGCTCTTCGATTTTTTGTCGAGCCCGTAACACTTTTCCGCCATTTGCTCGCGCAGCTTCAACCGC
>CATPAT010000248.1 GCA_955652155.1 uncultured Chthoniobacterales bacterium
CGCCGATCATCGAGAAAACGGGGACCAAGCTCGAAGAAATTCGAGGCGACACCGGTCGCCGCGTTCGCGAAACCATTGCCGAAGCGCACCGAGAGATCGCGCCGCTTCTGACGCCGGAACAACAGCAGCGGTTGAAACAGATGGAGGAACGGCATCGACGTTGGTTCCAACATCACGGGCCAGGGCGCTTTACTCCTGCTCCCGAAACGTCGCCGGAGTAAACGCTCATCAACCTCTTTGTGCGGCGCGTGTGAGTAAATCGCGCACTTCGTCGTCGCTCGTTTGCGAGAAGTCCTCGTAGTACTGGCCGACCGCTTGGAAAAATTCCGGTTCACTCGCGCAGACGACTTCGTCGGCCTCGTCCTCGAACTCGCGGCACGTGTCCGGCGGTCCGACCGGGACCGCCACTACGATCTTGGCGGCGCCGCGTTGCCGCAGCGCTTTAACCGCCGCCCGCATGGTCGCGCCAGTGGCCAGGCCATCATCAATCAGAATGATCGTCTTATCGCGCAGCTCAGGCGCCGGCCTCCCATCGCGGTAACTTTGTTCTCTTCGCTGCAATTCGGCGGTTTCCTTCGCGGTGACCGATTCGATAATCTCATCCGCATTCGGCAACGCGCGCGCGACGTCTTCATTCAAAACGCGCACCCCGCCGGAGGCGATCGCGCCAACCGCGAGTTCTTCAAAACCCGGCACGCCCAGTTTGCGGACGATGAAAACATCGAGCGGAACGCGAAGCGCCTGGGCCACTTCGTAGGCGACCGGCACGCCACCGCGCGGCAAGCCGAGCACAATCACGTCGTCGCGCCCGGCGTACTTGGAGAGCTTTAGCCCAAGCAATCGTCCAGCTTCGGCGCGATTTGGAAAAGCTCCTTCCATCGGGCTCACCGTTTGCCCCGAATAATTTCGCTGAGCGGAGTCATTTCGTCGATAGGCCGGCTCGTTTCGATATAATTGCGGAAGCCGTGCGCGAAAGCCGCCCGCCGCAATTGCCACCACGTTTTCACTCCCGGCAGATGAAAGTACATTCGCGCGTAGGCGTCCCATCCTTCCCACTGCTGCGCGTCTAGCGTCCCTTGGCGTTTTTGAAACCACGCGTTCTCGAAAAGTTTGAATAGGGTGAACAGGACGGCTACCGCCCGGAGGAGATCTGCTTCGGCCGCGCCGTACCAGTCTTCGGTGGCAGAGGCGAAGGCGCGCGTCAAATCGGGGTCGGAGGATTGTGGACCGAGCAGATTGATCAGCGACTGAGTAAGTGAATCAACAACCACCGAACGCTGCGACCGTGTGTTCTGACGAATTTGCACCGCGAGATAAAACAACGACGCGATCACGCCAAACGCAGCGATCAGTTGCGCGATCGCGCTAAGCGTTTCCAAGCTCATGTCTAACGTTTAACAGATGCGCTCGAAAGTGACGATCTTGATCTTGTCACTAATGCCAGTCCGGCTCGGACTCACTTGCCACTCGTCACTTCTCTAGGCAACGGCTGCTCTGAATTCGCCATTGCGTAGGCGAACACTGCGACAATTGCGGAATTCTCCGCGAGTTCCTTCGGCACAATCTTATCCAGCGTGTCAGCCGGCGTGTGATGATAATTGAAATAGAACCGGCTGTCTTGGATCGGCGCGAATGCCGGCACGCCCGCCTTCTCCATCGGCTCAATGTCGGCGCCCGCGTGTTCCGCGAGTGCCAGCATGCCAGCGCCCGATTCCTGTAAAATCGCCGCTACGGGTTTCAACATCGCCTTCACTTCCGGTTTCGCCTTGATGTTGAGCCCGATCGGATGTCCGGCGCCGCCATCCGTTTCCATCGTCGCGAAATGGTTCGCCCAATCTTTCTCGTAGTCCTTTGCGTACTGCTTTGAACCAGCCGATCCGTTCTCTTCGTTCATCCACGCGATCACCCGAATGGTGCGCTTCGGTTTCAAACGCAGTTTCTGAATCAGGTTTGCTGCTTCCATCGAAACCGCGACACCGGCGCCGTCGTCGATCGCGCCCGTTCCCAAATCCCACGAATCGAGATGTCCGGAAACGATCACGACTTGTTCGGGATGTTCGCTGCCTTTGATATCGCCGATCACGTTCGCGCTTTCGACGTCCGGCAATGTTTGCGGCGTTAGGACCAGTTTCATTTGCACTGGGCCTTGCCTTGCAAGATCGGCAATCAGGTCTGCGTCCTCCGCTGTAACCGCGCCTGCCGGAATTTTCGGCGCGTCATCCGCATATTTTGTTTGCCCGGTGTGCGGGATCCGATAATCCGCGCCGCCAACGGACCGAATCAAACACGCGACCGCGCCTTCTCGCGCCGCGGCGCTCGGCCCATCGCCCCGATAAACAACCGCTTCGCCGTACGCTTCGCCCCCGCGGCCTTCCGCCGCGATTCGTTTATCGAATGGATAATTGAAGAGGACAATCTTGCCCGCCACTTTATCGCACGGCATCGATTTCAGTTCGTCGAAGTTTTTAACAGTAATAACTTCAGCGTTAATTCCATCGTTCGGAGTCGCAACGCTTCCGCCGAGCGCGCAGAGCACAATTTTCTGGGTCGTGTTTTTCGCCTGACCAGGCCATTGCACCAGTGCAGCGGTTTCTTCGCCCCGCACCCAGTGCGGCACCATTACTTTCTCGAGCTGCACTTCGCAGCCGATCGCTTTCAATTCGCCCGCGACATATTCAACCGCTTTCGCCGCCTGGGCCGAGCCGGTCAAGCGCGGCCCAATGTTGTCCGCGAGATGCGCGACCTGCCGATACGCGTAATCGCTGCTCAACGCCGCTTGTTGCAAACGTTTTAGATCAGCCAGCGTTTGCGGCGAGAAAACAACCGGCGTCGCGGTCGGCGTGGGTGTGGGCGTTGACTGTTCTTGCGGACTTCCGTTCTGCGCGTGACACGGCGAAATCCACGCGAGCAGGAGAGTTCCGAATGCACCGATGGAATAGATGAACCGAAATAGACGCATCCCACAGCCTGTCAGAAACCATCGCGCGATCAAGCGCCTGACTGCTGCACAGAGGTCAGAGCTTTTTGAAAATTGATTCGTCGAGCGGCGGATTAACTTGGATGTGGTTAATCTTCGCACGTTCGAGTTCTTTTCCGGTCTTCAGATCGATCTCAGTCGATGCAAAAGCGAATCGCACGCCGGCAA
>CATPAT010000249.1 GCA_955652155.1 uncultured Chthoniobacterales bacterium
TGCCCATGCGCGAATTCGAGCGCTTTCACGAAATCCGCTTCCGGAATTTGGTTGGCCGCGCCTTCAATCATGATCACGTCGTTTTCCATTCCGACGTAAACCAAATCGAGATCGCTTTGCTGCCGCTCAGAGTGAGTCGGGTTCGCAATGAATTGGCCGTTAACGCGGCCCACCCGCACTGCGCCGATCGGTCCGGCGAAGGGAATATCCGAAACGGATAGCGCAGCCGATGCGCCGTTGATCGCAAGAATATCGGGATCGTTCTCGCCATCAGCGCTGAGTAAGATCGAGATGATCTGCGTGTCGTAAAAATAACCTTGCGGAAAGAGCGGACGCAGAGGGCGATCGATCATCCGCGACGTGAGCGTTTCTTTTTCGGTGGGGCGTCCTTCGCGTTTGAAGTAACCGCCGGGAAATTTTCCAGCGGCGGCCGCTTTTTCACGGTAATCGACTGTGAGCGGAAAATAATCCTGACCTTCCTTGATGCCGGTGGCGGAGACCGCGCTGACCAGCACCATCGTGTCGCCGCACGACACAATGACTGCGCCGTCGGCGAGCTTGGCGATTCTGCCTGTTTCTATCGATATCTGATTAGACCCAATCTGGGCTGTGACCTTCTGTTGCATATAATTATCCTGGATGTGCGAGTTCCAGGTCGGTCACCCTGACTGTAGGTTTTAATTCCGATCCCGCAGTTGCGGCACGGGCGGACCTAAAACCTAAATTCAAGGTGCCTGGCGACCTGGTTGTCGCGTTTTTAGTTTTCGAATCGGCGTCGCACTGAAACGCGGACGCTAAGATCGACATCCGACCGGCGGCTATCTCCGCAGGTTCAGTCCGTCGATTAACTTTTTGTAGCGTTCGGCTTGGGACCGGCTCAAATAATCGAGCAAACTCCGGCGCTGGGCCACCATTTTCAGGAGGCCGCGGCGCGAGGAATGGTCCTTGGCGTGGCTTTTCAAGTGTTCGGTCAATTCCCCGATCCGCCGTGTCAACAGCGCGACTTGGACGTCTGCGCTGCCGGTGTCCTTTTCGTGCAATTGGAACTGCTTGATATCCAACGTTTCCGTATTCTCAGCCATTTCGAAGCGCCTATTCTAGACCAAGACGACGGAATCGCAAGGCCGCTACTTGAGTTAAAACGGAATCGGCAACCGGTCGGGCGGAACCCATTTGTCGCGTGCTGCTTGCGATCTGATTAGCTCGCGCGAGTAATGCGCTTCCACCGGCCGGCGCTTTGTCCAATGTTCGACGATCAAATTGATCCGCCGCCAAAGTGGAAGATCTACATCGGACGTGCTGGCGATGTGTTCGAGCAGCCGCATCCAAAAAGTGGTCAGCGTTTCGTGATAAAGATTGTCGACGCCATGGTGCGCGGCGAAAGCGCGGATCTTTTCGCGCATTCGCTCTAATGCTTGCTCCGGAGGAAATGAGTCCAGATAACTCAGGGCGACCGCGATGTGGGCGGCGTGAGCGAATTCCGATGGCGGGATGGTCGCGTTTTCAAACGCAGAAACGAGCGTGGCGACCTCGCTGTCGCTGGCGAAACCTCGCGTTCTCAATGAACGATCGCGCCACCCCACTTGCCCCATGCCCAGAGCAAAATAAGTGCGCCGATGATCGACATGATGAATCCGGCCGGATGAAACGCCGATCCGGGCGCAGGCCGCGAGAAGAGCCGCCCAATCAGACCTCCGACGATGGACCCGCCGATGCCAAGAAGTGTGGTCATGATGAATCCGAGATGCTGCACACCCGGCATGATGGCGCGAGCGATCCATCCGACAATGAAACCGATAATGATCGACCAAATGATGTGTAACATGAGACTGATGCTAAGCGTGTGGATGGCCCAAAAGCGATCCTTTTCTCAGGGGCAGATCGATCCCGCTGAAGCCACGGCGCGGCAAGCATCTACTTGCGCTGGCGATTTGCTTCGTCGATCGCCAGATATTCGTCGCGCGGCGGACTGAAGGTGTCGAGCACTCTGGTCTCTTCGATGGTCTCGACACCGTGCGGAATATTGGCGGCGAGATAAAAGGAATCCCCTGTCTTCATTTCGTGCGGTGTTCCATCGACAATTAATTTCATTCGCCCGGATAAAATGTGGACGATCTGTTCCTGCGGATGCTGATGCGCCGGCATTTTGCTGTCCGGCTCGAGTGTGGCCAGCATTTGATACATTGTTTTGCCGCTGGTCAGGGTCTGGCGTTTGATGCCGGGGCAAATCGCGATCCAGGGATTTCTTTTTTTCATAACTTAATCCTTCTGCTCGATTTTAATCCGAAAGTGGTAGGATGAAATGCTCATTCGTTTTGAAAAATAAAATCGATGGGCATCGAACCTCTGCACGCCGGAATCGAGCTCGAGATTCTCGCAATCGTGCTCGCACGCTTGTTTTATTAACCAATCGAGCAACTGACCGCCAAAACCGCGCGACCAGATCATCGACATAGAGAAACTTTCCCGAAAAAAGCGATTCGAGAAATCGATAGCCAGCAACAGCGCAAACTTCGCCTTCGGATTCAAGAAACGCGAGCTGGTAGCCTTCTTTGTGCTGCCGCAGCACTCGCTCGACAAATTGTTCCGGCTCTTGAAACAGGGGACGCAATTCGCGTATCACTGGATGGCAGCGCCGAATCTGTTCGGGCGTAGTCGCGATGGCGATGCGCGAGTTCCTCATGGAGTGGACGTCGACCTTCTCTCGCGTCTCCCATCATACCAAATATGAAGACCCTCACGCGATCGGGCGGCGCGCGGGCCGCGGAGAATGACGCTCAGAGAATTCCCCAGGATTTCGCGGGCAGAATACATTCGCAATTTGCGACCGGAAGTAACGACCGGTTCCGGCAAGATCCGAAACCGTCCAATCTTTCGCAGCGCCATACTGAAATAGACTTCTTCTCCGATGAAAAGTTTTTCATCGAATCCACCGATCGCATCGAAGTTTTTGCGCGTCGTGAAAAGAAAAGCCCCCGCGCCGAACCTGAGTCCGAAGTAAACCACGGAGAAAGCTTTTACGACAATCTGCGCCCAGAGCGGAATAGTTCCGCCAACGACGACACGCGCGCCACCACCAGCGTAGCCTTCGCCGAGCGCCGCAACTACCCCGATGAGATGTTTCTCGTTAATCCAAGTGTCAGCGTCGACAAAGAGCAAAGTGTCACCTTGGGCATGGCGCGCCCCGGCATTGCGCGCGGCGGCAATTTGCCGCCGATTTATTGAAACAACCTTTACGCCTGCGTCCTGCGCGACTCTCGCAGTCGCGTCAGTCGAAGCATCGTCGACTACGACGATTTCGTATTGTTCGCCACGGCCAATCCGTCCTCTGGCGGATCGATCTTGTGCGGCGGCACGAATGGAAGCGATCGTTGATGGCAGTTCCAGCTCTTCGTTGTAAGCCGGAACGATGAATGAGAGCATCGACTGCACTGTAGCGACAGCCGCGGTCGGCTGCATCTGTCGCGTTTCCCTATCTCCGCGGAGCCGTTAATCTTGGTCGAACTTCACTCCGGCCTTCTCCACTTCACGATAAGGCAAAAGCCAGATGAGTGATTCATCGTGAAGATCGACAACCTGAATCCGATTGCCCCAAGGGTCGCGAAAATCGCAACGAAACGGCGGCTCGAGTTTCAGTTTGTATTTGCCAGTTAATTTCTTCCGAACCTCCTCGAGCTGTTCTTCGTCGCGCACCATGATTCCAAAATGCCGGATATTTGCCGGCTGAATCCTTTCGACTTCGAAGATGGCGAGGAATTGGTGTTCGCCGAGTTTGAAGAAGGCGTCGCCTTCGCCGCGGTCGAGCCTTTCCAGATTGAAGACATCTTGGTAGAACGCGACCGCCTTGTCGATGTCATCAACCTCGATCGCGACGTGATTGCATCCATACACTTGCACGCTCATTTCCTAATTTACATCTGTCGGACGCGGACCCAAAAGGTAAGATCGACATGGATGAGTTCAGTTATCTCTCTGTTCTTCTTTCAGTCATTCTCGGCCTGGCGGTGACGCAGATTTTGAAAGGCTTTCGCGGATTGCTTTTATCGCGCGCGCGCATTCGGCTTTACTGGCCGGTGATTGCGTGGGCCGCGCTCCTGCTGCTGGTTTGTTTTCAACACTGGTGGGCGACCTTTGGAATGCGAACCAGGCACGACTGGACCTTTCTCCAATTCGCGATGGTGCTTCTCAATGTGATTTTTATTTATATGGTCGCGGGCCTGGTCTTCCCGGACTTTTTTGGGGAAGAAGTTGTCGATCTAAGAGAAAATTTTTATGCGCACCGAGGCTGGTTCTTCTCGCTCGGCTGCGGCGCGGTTGTAGTTAGCATCGCGAAGGAATTCGTTCTTGATCATTGATTGCCCAACACGATCAATCTGGCCTTTCAATTGATCTTCGCCCCAACGCTGCTCATTGGCGCTTTGACTCGTTCGGAACGTTACCACAAAGGATTGATTGTTTTTGGCAGTGCCCTTTTTGTTCTCTACATCGTTGTCCTCTACGCTCGAATGCGCTAGCGCGTCGCCGGTTCGACTGCGGCCGGCGTGAGACTATTTTCTTAGTCGCTCCAGTGCTTCGATCAATTCCCCGCTTCGACCACGAATCTCTTGTCGGTGCGCGGAAGCCAGCTCTTCGATCAACTTGTCACCCTGGGAGGTGAGCTCGAGATATCGGCGGCGGCGATCGCTCCGGGCGGCCGTGCGGGTGATTCTTCTATACTATTATGAATACGTCCACGGCAAAGTCGCACCGGGGCTTCACCCTCGTCGAAATCATGATTGTCGTTGCCATTATTGCTCTCTTGGCGGCGATCGCGGTTCCGGGGTTCCTCCGGGCGCGCAAACGCTCGCAAGCCAGCCGAATTCTGAACGATCTGCGAATGATCGATTCAGCATGCGACCAGTACGCCATTGAAACCAACCGAACAACCGGTGCCACCGTCAACGTCGCCGATTGGACGAACTACCTCAAAAAGGGTTCGCAGCTTTACAACAGCGGCAACAGCTTATTGGGGTCTGCCTATGGTCCCCAAGTCGTTGACACTATCGCAACGGTGCGTCCAAACGACTACGCCACATTGTCGGACGTAGCCGGCGTGGGTTTCTGGTCGCCCTACGGGCCATAGCCCGATTGGGTTCGGCGCAATCTTAAAGCAGCGGATTTCTCTCGGCGGCTAGAATCTTGCTCCCGATTCGTCGGCATGGATGGACAGACGCCCATCGATCAATTGGAAGAACTAACTGCGTTGGCTGCGAACTGGGCAGTCGAACAGGAGCGGCGGGTTTTGTGCGAAGGTGTCCCGCTCTCTGAAAGAGAACTCGCTGACGCGAAAATTATTGGCGTGCGACATCCCGAGCGCGTCCGTTTGTTGCGGGTTGAAGCTGTTCCGATTCCGGCGCATCCGCTGCTAACGGCTGCGGCTGCTTCAATTCATTTTTTAACCGCCGCGCCGCGCGGTTTGGCGTTGGAGTACGGAATCTTCGTTCGCTCTGATCACTGGCGTGATCGTGCGCTCATTGCCCACGAGCTTGTCCACACTGCCCAATTTCAGAGGCTCGGCGGAATTCTCCCCTTTCTCCAAACTTACATATTCCAATGCGCAACCGTCGGCTATCCGAATGCGCCTTTGGAATTGGAAGCAGTGGCGACCGCGGCGCGCGTCTGTTCCGACTGACCCGAATATTCTCAACACCGGCGGTCTATCGCCCTGATTTTTTTAGGTGGCCGATCATTTCGCCGGCGACACTGCGCGGATCAAGGCGGTTAAGCTTTTTCTTCATGCTCGATGTGAGCAGCGAAATGTGCGGGATCTCGCAAAGATGTTCGGCGATAAACCAGACCGGCTTGTCGGTTGTCGTCCAATTAAGATGGTCGAAGCGGGCCAGATTCACCGGACGCGAGTAGCGACGCAGGGTGCGCGCGAATCGCAGATTGAAATAAATATTGAAATAGCTCATCGCCAGCTCGCGTAACGTGCGATAAACCGGCTCGCGATAACGACAGCCGGTGAAGTTGGACTTGGCGACCGCGCCCCAATGGCCGCGCATCTTGAAAATCGCGACGACATGGTCAGTGTCTTGTTCCGCTTCCAAATCGAAGATGAGCGGAGGAAAACCGAGAACGCGAAGTGCAGCCGCGGCAAAAATTCCGCCTTCGAGACAAGACGCGGTCTGTTCGTGCAAAACGTGTTTCGGCGAACGCGCGGTGTAACCCAAATTATAAGGCAGCTCGTCTAAGAAACACTGCACGCCGTAAGGCGTTTTTAACGCGCGGACCGCGCGCAGTTCCGCGCGGCTTAAGCCGAAATCGCGCCGAGTAGATGTCGATCTTATATTGTTCGCCACCGCGAGTCCGTCCCTTGACGGATCGATCTTGGCGCTAGGCGCGAAGATTTACAACCCAACCGGGTGCCGCGCTTCGAAACCTCCCGCCGGCACGCGTTCGGTTGCTTGCCAGCCGGGCGCCCAACGGTCGTGCGCTGTGATATAAGGTGTGGTGTCGAGTCGCAAGCCCGCGATGATGGCGTAGGTATGGCCGTTGCGCGCGTAAATCGTGATCCATTTGCCGCGACCTTGTTCGCCGAATTTGCGGAACTCGGATGAGCTAATCGGCGACTTGAGCAGACCGGCCGCACCGAGCGCGTAGGAGACAGTGCCCGAGCAATCATAACCGCGATCGGCAAACGATTTGTGGCCGCCTCCAAAGACGTATGGCTTCCGGTGAAGCTGGTTCGCTGCCCAAATAGCCCGCTTCACAGCGAGCGGCGCGCCTTCCGGCGCTGCAGCCTGACCAAGACGAAGACGAGCACGCGTTCCGGGCACCGTTGGACCGATAGCCGGGAAAGGATTCGCGTTCGCGGATGATGCGATTGCGGCCAAGACAGCCGCGCCAATTAGCATTTTAGGGCTCAGGGGATACACAGACCGTTTCGGAGCGTGTCCTATGCCACAAGAACCCGCTTTGCCAAGAACAAAATCTTCTGGGCCACACTTTATGAAAGCCCTTCCGGAGGTCTCTTGTTAGGCTGCTGCGGAATGTTTTATGCTGTATAAATATCGCCTCGCCCGCCAGCCGTAATTATCCGACCCACGGCAAAGGGCATGCCCCAACCGGATTTTCGCGAAGTGCTCTCTACCCCCGAAGAAAAACTGTTTTCGCCACCGGTAGGTCTACCGCTGGCGTCTGCAGTCCCGGCTGGCAAGAAGAAAAATATTTTCGGCCGCGGTGTCCGGCTGAGTCGGTCAACATGGACGTGTCGGTAGTGGTCTTGGTGGTCTCGGCGGACACCACTAAATTTGCTTCGCTGAACGGCGGCCGGTGATATTGTTTTGACATGATGCGCGCAGCCGCGCTTCTTGGATTTGTCGCCATAACTTTATTCGCGCAGGAGCCGAGCAAAGATCCCGATTCGTTCGACATTGAGCCGCCGCTGCTGATTCCAAATCGCGAGGACGAGCAGCTGTCTAATCCGAAACCCGAGTCTGCTCCCGCGCGAGATGTCGATCTTGCCAAGCTCGAAAAAGAATTCGAGCGCGCCAAAAGGAATGCTGCCGGTGCGGAACGGCTTTGGAAAATTGGCGCGCTGTCGAAACTGGAGGCCGAGCAACGAGTTCTGCGTTGCGTTCACCTCGAATTTGATCTCGCTAATGCCCGCTTGGTTTGCGCCAAGGAGGAAATGTTGGAAAAAGAAAAACAGCTGACCGCCGGCAAAATTGAAAAGGCGGATCTGGCGCAATCCGAAACTGGTCTTGCGCTCGCGATCGAAGCGGCGCATGCCGCGACCGCGAAGCGCGAGCGGGCTGAGATCGATGCGGCCGAAGCCAATGTGCATCGCCAGGAAAAACTTCTCGCGTTCGGCAGAGCGCGAAAATCAGACGTCGAACGCGCGGCGCAGAAACTTGCCGAGCTTAAATCGCTCAAGGAGTAAATTCGCCGACGAGACGCGCTGTCAGATCGGATCAGTAGCCGGCTGCCTGGCCGTCTTTGCGCGATTCGCTTGCGCCAACGTAAACGCGTTGGCCATCGTGCATCTCAATCTTGATCGCTTGATAGCCGCCATAGCCGCCGACATCGACACGCACGTCGTGGCCGCGCTTTTTTAATTCGCGCTGCGTCTCGGCGGGAATGCCGGATTCGAGATTCACGTAACCCCCGTTTTCCATTTTTTCGCCGGTCGGTTCGTTGTCGCCTTCGTGTTGCCAGCGCGACGCGTCGCCGGCTTCCTGCATATTCAAACCGAAATCGATTTGATTCGTCAGCACTTGCACGTGGCCCTGCGGTTGCATCCCGCCGCCCATCACCCCAAACGCTTCCCACGGTTTGCCGTCTTTCATCACGAACCCGGGAATGATCGTATGAAACGGTCGCTTGCCCGGCGCGTAAACGTTCGCGAGTCCCGGTTTCATCGAAAACAATTCGCCGCGATCTTGAAACATGAATCCGAGTTCCGGCACGACGATGCCGCTGCCCATCCCGCGGTAATTGCTTTGAATGAGCGAGACCATGTTGCCTTCATCATCGGCCGTGCACATGTAAATCGTGTCGCCTTGATCGAGGCTTCCAGCGGCAACAGTTTTGGCAGCGCGATTCGGATCGATTAACTTCCGCCGTTCGGTCGCATATTCCTTCGAGATCAATTTCGTCATTGGAATTTTCGCGAATGCCGGATCGGCATAATATTTGGCGCGGTCGGCCCACGCGATTTTCTTGGCCTCAATCATCCTGTGTAGCGTGTCGGGCGAATTGCGTCCCATCGCTTTCAGGTCGAATCCTTCCAGGATGTTTAGGATTTGCAGGGTGGCGATCCCTTGTCCATTCGGCGGCAATTCAAAAACATCGTAGCCGCGATAGTTCGTCGAAACCGGATCGACCCACGAGCTCGTGTGTTTCTCGAAATCGGCTTTGCGCAAGAAACCGCCGTTCTGCTGCATGAAGATATCGATCTTGTCCGCGATCTCGCCTTTGTAAAAAACGTCGCGCCCTTTCTCGCCGATCAATCGCAACGTTCTTGCCAGCGCTGGGTTCTTGAAAATTTCGCCTTTCGCCGGCGTCTGCCCTTTGCCGTCGAGCGTGTAAGTTTCGAGGAATGCGCCTGGAAGTCCATTATAGAGCCGAGGACCGAATGCCCAATAGTACGCGATCAACTCTGTGACTGGAAAACCCTCTTCGGCATAACGAATCGCCGGGGCGAGATCGTCGGCGAATTTCAGTTTGCCGAATTTCTTGTGGAGTTCGGCCCACGCATCAACCGTTCCCGGCACGCTGATCGGCAACATCCCTTGTGGCGGAATCGTCTTCCGATTCAGCTTGTCGAGCGCGGCTCTCATCTGCTCGTAACTCAAGCCGAGTGGCGAACGCCCGCTCCCGTTAATGCCGTAAAGTTTGTTCTCCTTCGCGCTGTAAATAATCGCAAACAAATCGCCACCAATTCCGTTTGAAACCGGCTCCATCAAACCGAGTGTCGCATTCGCGGCGATGGCGGCGTCCACCGCGGTGCCGCCCTTTTTCAAAATGTCGATCCCAACTTGTGTCGCCGCCGGAACGCTCGTACAGACCATCCCATGTCGCGCCAGAACTTCCGACCGGGTTGCGAAATTTTTCCCGGTGATCCGATCGATTTGGGCGAGCGAACCGCCGCAGAATGCAATTAAGGCGATCAGAGGAATCAAGACACGAATGGATGGCATGGCCGAAAGACTACCGGATGTACACGACCGTGCCAAAGCTGGCTTCAAGGAAATGGTGGCCTGATCCGTCTAACCATTTGCATGTTGATTAGAATTCTTATCGCGCTCGCCCTGATGGTTTCCACGATTGTCCCGGCGCCCGCAGCCGAGCAGTCTCTCGGCGCCGCGGTCAAGAAGGTTTTTTCTACGCCGACACCTACGCCAAGGCCGCGAAAAAAGAAGAGCGCTGTTGCGACCAAAAAGAAGTCGCCGAGTCCCACGCCGACTCCGAAGAAATCCTCGACACCACGGGAGGAAGAATCGCCGGTTCCATCCGCAACGCCTTTATCGAAAAAGAAGCAAACCCCATCAGCGACAGAGGAATCGCCATCGCCTACTCCAAAAAAGAAAAAAAGATCACTGACGCCAACGCCATCGCCCAGCGCCTTCCCACATCGAAAGAAAAGAAGTTCGCCCTCCCCACAACCGTTCGAAACACCATCGGCGTCTCCATCTGAAACTCCAATGCCAACGCCGACCGCTACTCCGGCAGAGTCGCGATCGCCGACTCCACCGAAGAAACAGGGCGCGCCCAATGCCACCTTGTCGCCCGATGAAATTAAGGGCTTCGACAATTATCCGCCCAAAGTGCAAAAACTTCTCACCAGCGCGCTCGAACTCACGACGCGCAATCTCGATTACAAATACGGCTCGGCCGATCCGAGTAGCGGCGGGATGGATTGCTCCGGTTTCGTTTATTTTGTCCTCAAACAAAACGATATCGGCGATGTGCCGCGGGATTCGAGTGAACAATATTCCTGGGTTCGCCGGGCCCGTCAGTTTGAGTCGGTCCTGAGTCAAAAGGACGACTCTTTTGAATTGGAAGACTTGAAGCCGGGCGATTTGCTTTTTTGGACCGGCACTTATGCGATCGAGCGCGATCCGCCGATTACGCATGCAATGATTTATCTCGGCCGCGAAAAGAAAACTGGTCACCGCGTAATGGTCGGCGCAAGCGATGGACGTGTTTATCAAGGGGAATCCCGCAACGGCGTAAGTGTTTTCGATTTCAAAGTGCAGCGAAACGGAAAAACGGACGATGGAAAATCGCGACCGACATTCATTGGGTACGGCCACATCCCCGCTTTGCAGGAATCCCGGCAACCGTAATTTTCCATCGACAAGCCCTGACGAATCCAAATAAGAGCAATCATGAATCACAAACGAGGTTTCGTCGCATTCCTGGTCGCATTCGTCTTCATGTTCTTCTTCGGATTCGTCTGGCATGGCATCTTGATGAAGCCGATGTACATGGCAACCGTGTCGCTCTGGCGCGCGGAAGCGGACTTTAACAGTCACTTTCCAATTCTCGTTCTCGGCCACGCGGTGGTCGCGTTCGCATTCACCGGCCTTTACGTGTGCAAAGTTGGAATCAACAGCGCCGGCACTGGCTTTGGCTACGGCATCGTCCTCGGAATTTTGGCCTGCGGGATAAACATCATCCGGTTCGCGGTTGAACCGCTGACGACAAATATTTTATTGATGTGGTTCGCCGGTGATTTGATCTGCTTCGCCATCATGGGCGCTTTGGTCGGCGCGATTTACAAACCGCTGGCGACAACCACGACCTAGTCGCACGGGCGACGTCCGATTTCTCGACTCGGGGAAATTGCTTCCAACGCGGTTGAGCGCTGCCTTATCATCGGCTTGCATTGCCCATGGCCGACACGGTTGAAAAACTGACGACGGGCGAACCGCTGACGATCGATCAGCTCCTCGACTATCTTCCGGCGCTAAAAGAAATTCCCCGCGCGCAGCTCGAGAATTGGGCCAAAGGCGCCGCCGTTCTTCACCGTTACCGCAAAGGCGAGATCGTCTGCGAAGAGGGCGAGTTCGGCTCGACCGCCTACTACATCGTCTCCGGCACGGTCGACATTTTCATTCACAATCCGCTCGCTCATCTGCGCACCCATCCGGTCCGCAATTTTCTCGGCCGGAGCATGCGACGGATGAAAAGTTTTCTGACCGACGATCAAACCGATCATCGCCCGGAAGCGCACCAGCGAAAATTCATCGGCATCGATGCGAATATCGATCTTCCGATCAATCGTCCGCTCGCGCAGCTCGGGCCCGGCGAATTGTTTGGCGAAATGACCTGTCGCACTTATCAACCGCGCTCCGCCACCGTCCAGGCGCGCGAGCCGTGCATCATGGTCGAGATGCTGCGGGTGATTCTCGACATGCTGGTTGGCAACCGCCAGCCGTCGGAATTAACCAAAGCGACTTCCAAAGTGAAGATGCCGACGTTCAAAGGCACTTCATTCAAGACTGAGTTGGAAAAAAAATATCGCGAACGCTCGCTCAATAATCATCTCCGTAGCGTGCCGCTGTTTGCTTCGCTCGACGATGAATTTCTCGAGCACCTTCGGCAACACGTCGAGCTAGTTTCCTACAACCAAAATCAAGTCATCTGCAAGGAAGGCGACGAGGCGGACGCGTTTTATCTCATCCGCTCCGGCATGGTCCGGGTGTCGAACGCGCTGCCGGGTGGCGAAATGGTGCGCACTTATTTAAGTCGTGGCGATTATTTCGGCGAAATCGGACTGTTGCGATCGATCAAACGTACCGCGACCTGCGCCGCGCTTGATGCGGTCGACGTCGTCAAAATTCCAGCGGCCGATTTCGCGCTCATGCTGGAGAAATTTCCCGCGGTGCGGCAACAGATCGAAGCGGTCGCCAGCTCGCGTCTGGCCGCGGACCAGCAAAAAGCGATCACCCCTGGACTGCATCTCGACGATTTTTTGAATCAGGGATTATTCGAGGCGCAGAATCTTTTGCTGATCGATCTTGAGAATTGCACGCGGTGCGACGCGTGCGTTCGCGCGTGCGCGCAGGCGCATGACGGAGTTTCGCGACTCCTTCGTGACGGTTTGCGTTACGAACATTTCCTGGTCGCCACCGCATGTCGATCTTGCCGCGACCCGCTTTGCATGACCCAATGCCCGGTCGGCTCCATTCGGCGGAAAGAGAACCTCGAAATCATCATTGAAGATTGGTGCATTGGCTGTGGCAAATGCGCTGAGCTTTGCCCCTACGGCAACATCAACATGCATCCGCTCGAAGTGATGAAAGAAATAAAGACCGAGATCAAAGGCAAAGACGGCGCGCCGGCGCAGGTGAAGATCGAGAAAAAGAAAATGACCGCTTACAAAGCGAACACCTGCGACCTTTGTACGCAGCTTTCAACCCCGAGCTGCGTCTACGCTTGTCCGCACGACGCGGCCAAACGCGTCGATCCGCAAAGATTTTTCGGCGACGCGATCACGGCGCAGAGCGAATTGATTGGTGCGACCTGGGCGCCAATGCCGGCGCGCTACGAGACCCATCACACCCACTAGGCGATGCGCATCGTCAATCGCGCACACTTGCCGTGGTTCATCTTTGTCGTGGCCGCGACTTTTTTTGCGACCTGGCTCTATATCGGAAATTTCACGCCCCAAACTTTACCGTCGGCGCTGCGTTTGCCGGATTCGTTACTCCAAAAGCCGTCTGAACATCACAGAGTCGGCGGGACGCCCCTCGGTTTAATCTTCGGCACGATCGCATTGTCGATCTTCGTCTTCGCCGCTCTCCTCGGCGTCCGAAAAAAAATTGTGCTCTGGCGCATCGGCACGGTGCAACGCTGGTTGCGCGCCCACATTTGGCTCACCCTATTGACGATTCCGCTCGTGATTTTACACAGCGGCTTTCGTCTCGGAGGGCCGATGACGACGTTGATCATCATTCTCTACGTCGTTGTGATGGTGAGTGGGATTTATGGTCTCGTGCTCCAGCATTACGTGCCCACAGTCATGATGGAGCGGTTGCCGGCTGAAAGTGTTTATGAACAGATTCCGCACATTCGCGCGCAACTCGTCGCCGCTGCGACAAAGATGCGCGATTCGTTCAAACCCGCGCCGCCAACCAA
>CATPAT010000250.1 GCA_955652155.1 uncultured Chthoniobacterales bacterium
CAGCTTTGTGTCTTGATCGGCGATCCCCGATAAAACAACCGGCTCGTGATCAGGAAACTCTGCGATGAGCGAAAGCCGCCCGCCTAATGCTGCGATGTAGCTTCGCAAGGTCGAAAGCAGGATATCGGTTCGTTGTTCGAGACGCGAAACGCCGTCCTGCGTGATGCCCAGCTTTCTAGCGACCTCCACCTGAGTGCGCTCAAGAGCGCGACGTAGTTCTTGTCTCGTCATCTCTTCAGCAATCAATTGCGCCGCTCTCTTCTCAACTCTCTTACGCCGTGCGGGACTTAAGCGTCTGATGATCTCATTCATGTTCTTTGCCATAATCATTTCCTCTCTTTCCTTTTTAAGCGCGACAGATGAGCGTCGTAACGATCATCCGCCTTCTTGATCAACCCTCGATAGAATCTCTTTTCGCTGTGACCTGATTTGTCTCCCGCAACGAGCAAAACCGCCTTGCGCTGTGGATCGAACGCAAAGGCAACGCGCCAGATCCCATCCGCCGCGTGGAAGCGCAGTTCCTTCATGTTAGCGTGCCGGGAGCCATTCATCGTGTCTGCGTGTGGTCGTTTTAACTGCGGCCCGAAGCGCTGAAGCAGGCGAGTCATCGCCAGAAGCTCGTCCTGCGCTTCATTCTGCAGGTTCTCATATTCCGGCTCAAATTCGTCGGCCAGCTCAACGGTCCAACTCACGAGCAGATTATGCGCCATAATACATATGCTTTCAAGGCCATATTTCGTGCGATTCACCGGTGCAATGTCTTTAGTGAGAGAAAGCCGGTCCGAAGAAACTTGCTCTGGAATGAGAGCGGAGATGGCCCTCCTTCGGATATTGTTGTCGCTGGAATACATGGAAACACTTCGCCCTTTACCGCAAACAGAATCTGACGAGCGCGAACAGGAGCGGCTCTCCTATTCAATTCATGAAGCAGCAGCCCTGCTTGGAGTAGATTACTTCAGCGTCTATCGGCTAATTCAGCGCGGGAAACTGCGCGCTTGTCGCGCACTGCGCGGAAAGCTTCTTGTTCCTCGCTCCGAACTGCTCCGACTTCTGAAAACTACCTAAGCTGTGATCCCGAAGCTGACCCGCTGGGCTTGCGCGAGACTGTGATCTTGTCGCAGGTGTCCATAGGTTTTCATGCAGAGGACGCCGCCGTCCTTATGTCCGAGCCAACGGGACACGGTCGGAATGTCCACTCCGCTCTCAATGCAAATAGTCGCGAACAGATGACGTAAGTCGTGATGAGTAATTCGCTTCATTCCGATCTTTGCCGCCGCGTGCGTCATGCTGTTCTGGCATTCGAAAACGCGCATTATGGTCGCATTTGGAGGCTCGGCCGCTCGTTCCTTTCGCAACTCGCTCAACATCGCTTCCAGCTCAGGAATCATTGGCACGTAGCGCGTCTCTCCATTCTTCGTTGCCGTAACCGGATCACCCCGGACATGAAGCTGATGGCGAGCAAAGTTAGCATCGGCCCAGGTAACGTACTTCGCCTCACCGATTCGCAGTCCGCTGTAAGCGAGAAACCGAACGAGATTCGCGCAGTCTTTTGACTGCCGTGCGCCGGCGGTTCGAATCTCTTTCACAAACCGCAGGAATTCTTCACGAGATGGCAATTCCAGCCGCTTGGCTCGAATGCGCATTCGCGACAGATTTTCTGCAGGGTTTCCGAATCGTGCTCCGCTGTCCACCGCCTGGTTAAATACGCTGCGCAGCGTTCCGATCGCGTTGTTCACCACAGAAGGCGCGTATAGTTTTTGAAACCGCAACAGCCACTCTTGGCAATCGTGTTCACTCACCTTGCGAACGTCCGTTCCAAAAAGCGTCGGCCACGAACGATTGATGAAATCGATCAACTCTTCGCGATAGTCCTTCGATCTTGGTTTGAGCGAAACGTTCGCCCGGACTTTCTCAAGATAGACGTGAGTAGCGTCGGCAACGGTCATTTTGCCAATCGCTACTGCGGCGACAGATTCCAGCTTCGCGCGATGGTTTCGGATCATGTCGGGAAGCCGCTGCTTCGCGACCGAAAAGACCGTCGTCTCCAAGCTTTTCCAAAACAGCTTTCCACCGATTTTGAAACGGGCGAAGTACGTTCCCGCGGGTCGATAACGAACCAAGTTTTGCACGCTCGTTCTTTCCCAGAGTGGTTTAGCTTCTCGGCTCACAACAACCGAGCTTGACTTTGATGCGCCTCGGTTAAGCTCCGTCAACGGAGCGAGAAATCTTCAAGACGCTTAATCCATTCCAGAATGCAGCGAAACGGAGTTGGAATCAGAGAGGACTTTTTGGCCCACGGTATAGAAAAGCGGTATAGAACGGACTTTCGTGAGCGGTTTTTTGAGCATAATCTACGAGGGTAAATGCCGGCATAGCTCAGTTGGTAGAGCAGCTGATTTGTAATCAGCAGGTCGTCGGTTCGAATCCGACTGCCGGCTTCGCGCCTTGCTTCAGATGGCTCCAGCCTAACTAGCTTTTGTTTTCTGTCGAAGCGTTCCCGGCGAAATGAATAAATTCCAAGATGTCGCCCCGCAGGCGTAGGAAATCCGGGCTGCTGCGCTGGCGGGGGCGATCTAAGGCGACAGAAATGGTCCGGTCGATTCTACCCGGTCGTGGAGTCATGATCATTATGTGATCGCTCATATAAATGGCTTCGTCGATGTCGTGGGTAACCAGGAGCATGGTCGTGCGGCGTGCTTGCCAGAGGCGAAGTACTTCATCCTGCATCCGCATACGAGTGAATGCGTCAAGCGCGCCCAGCGGCTCGTCCAGAAGAAGAACTTTCGGATGATTGATCAGGGCCCGCGCGAGCGCGACGCGCTGGGCCATCCCGCCTGAAAGATGGTGAGGGTAAGCGTTGGCGAATGATCCGAGACCGACAAGCCGCATGAACTCATTCACTTCCTCGCGTTTTTCGCGCAGGACGCCGCGCGCAACGAGGCCGGCCTGGATGTTGCGGCGGACAGTGAGCCAGGGGAACAGATTCGGGTCTTGAAAGACGAGGCCGCGTTCCGCGCTCGGGTCACTAATTGGTTCAGAACCAATTAAAAGTTCTCCTGCATCGGCAAAATCCAGACCGGCAAGGAGGCGAAGGAGCGTCGACTTACCGCAGCCGCTTGGGCCAATGAGTGAAACTAATTCCCCGGCCGCGACCGAGAAGGAAATATTACTTAGAGCCGGTCGGCGCGTGAGCGGATCCTCAGGCGCGGGAAAACTCTTGCTGACTTGCTGGATGCGAAGTGAGGACGCTTCCGTCTCAGCTAGTGCTACCATTTGATTACGCCTTTTTGCCAGACTAGCACCCGGTCCCGGACCTTAAACAGGAGCGTCATTAAAGTTGAGAAGAAGGCGGCCATGATGACAAGGGCAGCGAAGACTTTGCCGTATTCGGCCCAGCCCTGCGCCCAACTAACATACCAGCCGAGGCCGGATTTCACCCCGATAGATTCTGCGACCACAAGAGTCAGAAAGGACGCACCGAGTCCCATGAATAAGCCGATGAAAATATTCGGAATCGCTGCTGGAATTGCGACGCGAAAGATGAGGTAGCCGCGCCCGGCGCCCAGCGTACGAGCAACGTCGAGATAAGAGGCACGAGTATTAGAAATCCCGGAAGCAGTTAGCATTGTGACCGGGAACCAGACTGCGAGCGCGATCAACCCCGCCGCGGACACGATAGCGGAAGGGGAAACTACCATCGCGAGAGGGATCCACGCCGTCGCGGGAATCGGGCCGACGACTTTGAGCACCGGCATTCCCCAATATCGGACCGGAGTGGACCAACCGATACAAATGCCGCTGATCAGGCCGGCGATCACACCGAGCGTGTATCCACTTAGAAGCAAAACGAGCGAGTGCCAGGTACTATCGAGCAAAAGCGCCCGATCATTAATCAAACTTCGCAGTACTGCCGCCGGGCCGGGAAAGTACGGGAGCGGGAGCAGCTGGAAACCCAATGTAATGACGTCCCAAACACCGAGGAGCAGGATCGCAGCTGTAAAAATTGGGCACATGTGCCGCATCCATCGGCGCAAGGACGTCCAGAATGGTTGCGCGATCGCGAGGACAATGGAGACACCGAGAATTTCCCAAAAAAGAAGCGTGTAAGAATGCGTCTCGACCGGTGGCACCCTCTTCGAAAACAGCAAATGAACTCCGAGCGCAAGCAAAGCTGCGATAGGAACGGCCAGCTGCGTCCGCCAACGCAATTTCGATGCAGGTGCGACGGCGTGGATCGCATCGCTCTCCGGCTGCGTTTGCCCGGAAGTTAAGTGACTCGGCGGCGCAGGCCGGCTTACTTCTGGGCAGCCAGTGACTTCTTCGCCTTGCAGCATGACCCCTCCGTATCAGACAAAATCAGCTCTGCATATAAACGGATGTCCTGATCGGGAGGCACTTGGCCGCCAGCTACCTTTTCCACTTGCAGGTTTTGCAGCCAATCGTCGGACACGCCGTCCAAGTGAGCGAAAGCACGTTTCGCCAGGTCGGTCACATCGGTTGTTGGGCTGAGCATTCCGGCGATTTTCATTTCTGCGGCCGCCGAATTGACCGCAGCCTCGGCGCCAGAAACGCTTGGAACGTAGCGCAAATGCGAGATCGCGACCGTATTCAGCTCCGGGCTCGAGGCGAGATATTTCTTTTCCACCGACAAACGGGCCGCAGCGGCCGGGTTGGCTTCGACCCATTTAGCGGCTTTGAGCAGAGCGCGCGTTGCCGCCGCTGTTGCTCTGGGATTCTTGGCGAGAAATTTTCCGTTTACGATAACGGCGCAGCAATACTCGTCTTTATATGGATAATCCGCCGCTTGGTCGGCAACATTTCTGACTTTTTCCTCCGCGAGCAAAAGGCTGCCGATAGGCTCCGAGTCGGCCACCGCGTCGACCTCTCCTTTATCGAGTGCCAGCCCCAGTTCACCCGCAGGAAACACGCGCCAGGTGATTTCCTTTCCGGCGTCGATGCCGTTCGCGCCTAAAACTCTATTAGCAAAAATGAACGGCGGCGTTCCCATTCCCGGCACACCTATCCGCTTTCCCCGCAAATCTTTAATGGAATGGATTTCGCTTTTCATTCCAGCCTGTACCCGCAAACAGCCGCGATGGATTCCAGCTGTGAATTTCACATCCAAGCCCTGTTCGATCGGCTTTAAAAAATACATCACCAAGTGATGAGTGATGTCGAATCCGCCGAGGGCGAGCACGTCCTTATAATTCGCCCATTCGCATTTGACGAGGCTGACATCAAGGCCCTCCTCCTTAAAAAATCCTTTCTCAACCGCAGTGAAAATTGGTGCTTCACAAGTTAGGCCGATATAACCTACGCGAATCTTGTTCGACCCGGCGGACGAACCAGAGTTCTTCCTACCGCAACCGGCGAGAAGCAGCGAAGCTATGGCGACGAGAGCGATGGTTTTTGCGCTAAACACGTTTGGTTTTTTGTGAAGGAAATTGAACATATAAGAATCCTCGCTTAAAGCAGCTGATAAGGATCCACGTCCACGGTCGCAGTAACATCTTCGGGAAACGGCAATTTGTCGAGTGTCTCCCGTATGAGGCGACTCAAGCGCATGATCGCTTGGCCGCGCAACAAAATGTGGAACCGAAATTGCCCCTGCAACTTTTCCAGCGGCGCTGGTGTCGCCTCGCCCAGCATGAATTCAGGTCCGAGCGCTTCCTTTAAACGACGCGTCAACGTTTCGGCGGAAAACTTTGCGCGCTCTTCATGCGCCGAACGCACCGTAATCAATATCGCGTGCTTGAAGGGCGGGAAATCGCAGCGTTCGCGAAATTCGAGTTCCTGTTGAAAATAACCGGCGAAATCGTGGTGCCGCGCAAATTGAATTGAAGGACTGAACGGTGTGTAGGTTTGCACGAAGACTTCACCCGGCGTCTCGCCGCGACCGGCGCGGCCGGCCACCTGGGTGAGCAGCTGAAACGTTCGCTCGCCCGCACGAAAATCCGGCAAATGCAGCGCCAGATCCGCATTGATAATTCCGACCAGGGTCACGTTCGGGAAATGCAAACCTTTCGCGATCATCTGCGTCCCGACCAGGATGTCGATCTTGCCTGCGCGAAAACCTAGCAACGTTTCGCGATAAGCTTCTTTGCGCGTCATTGAATCTGCGTCCATTCGTCGAACGGCCGCTTTTGGAAAAAGATGCGCGACAGTCGATTCGACTTTCTCCGTGCCAAACCCCGCATAAATAAGTGCGTCCTTCCCGCAGGCCGGACATTTTTTCGGGACCGCGGCGGTATGCCCGCAGAGGTGACAGCTCAGCCGCGCCACATGCCGATGAAAGGTCAGCGCGACACTGCAGTTGGGACAATCGCGCGCTTCGCCGCAATTGCTGCAGAGCAGCGATGTGGAAAACCCGCGACGATTCAAAAACAAAATTGTCTGCTCGCGTTTTTCGAGGCGATCGGCGATGGCGCCGCGTAATTTTTCCGATAAAATTGCGGCCGCTTTTTCTTTCCGCCGCTCCTGCCGAAGATCGACAATGCGCATGAGCGGCATCTGCCGCTCGTCCACCCGCTGGGTCAGGGTCGCCAGTTTATACTTGCCGGTCATCGCATTGTGATAACTCTCAAGCGACGGCGTGGCGCTGCCGAGCACGACGGCGCACTTGTCGATCTTCGCGCGCACGACGGCGACATCGCGCGCGTGATAACGCGGCGCCTCTTCCTGTTTGTAGGTGTTTTCGTGTTCTTCATCGACAATAATCAGGCCGAGATTCTTGAGCGGCGCGAAAACGGCGCTGCGCGCCCCAATCACGATCCGCGCGCGGCCAGAATTTATCTTTTGCCATTCATCATGACGTTCACCTTCGGACAAGTGGCTGTGTAGAACCGCTACCGCCCCCGGCGCTTCGGCGAAGCGGCCTTTGAAGCGTTCTACGGTTTGCGGCGTCAGTGAAATCTCCGGAACCAGGACGATCGCACTGCGCCCGTGTTCGACGGCGGCGCGAATTGCCTGCAAATAAATCTCGGTCTTACCGCTGCCGGTAACGCCGTGCAATAAAACTGGGTGCGCACTTTCCGGAGCTTCGAGTGCGTCGGCGATTTGTTTCAGCGCGATCGCCTGCTCGGCATTCAGTTCGAGATTGATCGTCTCGATGAATTTCTCGTCACCGTGCGGATCGCGCTCGACGGCCTCTTCATGGAGTTGGACAAGGCCGCGTTTAACGAGCGCGCGCAAAGTTTGATTGTCGAGCGAGGTCTTTCGGAGGAGTTGCGCCGCGGGCACGGGCGCCTCCAACTTCGCAATCGCTTCGAGCAGTTCGGCCTGTCGTGGCGCGCGTTTTTTTAACTTCTCGACTTCCTCATTGTCGATCTTCCGCGCGGGCTGCACGAACAATTGCTTCTTCCAGCCGATCTTCGCTTTGCGGATGACCTGCGGCAGCAGGCTGCGCATGACGGTTTCGAGCGGGCAGCAATAATACGCGCTCATCCATTTCGCGAGCTCGAGCACGTTCGCGCTGATGACTGGCGCGTCGCCGACGATTGCTTCGATCGGGCGGATTGCTTCCACGTCGCTTTGCTCGAGGGTCGCGACGACGGTGGCGAGGGCGGATTTGTCGCGAAATGGAACCCGCACACGTGAGCCGACGCCAACGCGCGCCGCCAATGGTTCTGGCACCGAATAATCGAGCTCGCGATGGATCATGCGGTCGATAATTACGCGGATGTAGCTGGGCTTCATCATGCCATTACGGCGAAATTGAATTGATCGGCGGAACGATACGTGGATTGATGCTGCCCGTGATCCGCTTCCTCTTCAAACTGATCCTTTGCGTGTTGCTCGCGCTGACGGTGGGTTTTGGTTACCTCGCCGTGCGATCGGGCGATCCGATCTACACGTTTTACGAATGGATCAGCCCGGCGCGCTTTCAACAGTACGACAAGCTAATCGCGGCTGTCGCGGCGCAACATCGTCTCGATCCAATGCTCGTGAAAGCGGTGGTGTGGCGCGAGAGTCGCTTCGATCCGCAAAAATATGGGACGGCGGGTGAGCGCGGGCTCATGCAAGTGAGCCAGAAAGCGGCCAACGAATGGGCCCGTGAAAACAGGATCGACAATTTCCATGATGAGGAGCTTTTCGACCCAAAGACGAATTTGGAAGCCGGCGCCTGGTATTTGCGCCGCGCCCTCGACCATTGGACGATTCAGCCGGAACCGCTCGCTTTCGCGCTCGCTGAGTACAATGCCGGGGCGAGCCGTGCGCAGCGATGGGCCGCTGGAAATGAGACTGCCGCCATTTCGAAGAAGGACTTTCTTCGCCATGTTGATTTTCCAGGCACGCGGAAATACGTCGAGTCGATCATCGAGCGCTATGAGTTTTACAAACGCCGCGGCCGAATGTGAGTTGTAGCCACGAGGCTCTGTCGCCGTGTTATGCCTCGCCCCGACCGAGCTCGCCACAGAACGAGTCCGTCCGACTGGCGGACGGGGCGGCTACAGCATGCCCATATCGACGCAGCGGCATTCTTCGCTAAGTGTCACCTAATGACGAAAGCGCAAATCGCAGAAGTTCTGTCAGAGATCGCGACCTTGCTCGAACTAAAGGACGAAAATCCCTTCAAGATTCGCGCCTACGCGAACGCCGCCCGATCAATCGAAACCTGGGGCGGTCATCTCGCCGATTTACAGGACGAGGAGGCACTTGCGAAAATTCCTGGGATCGGAAAAGCGATCGCGGCCAAAATCAAGGAGCTGGCATCGACCGGTTCTTTGAAATATGTCGAGGAATTGCGCGCGGAATTTCCGGCGGCGATTCTCGAATTATTTTCAATTCCGGGCCTTGGAGCAAAAAAAATCAAGGCGCTTTACGAGCAATTGAAAATTAGTTCGATCGAGCAGCTGCGCGAGGCTTGCGCGTCGGGTCGGGTCGCAAGATTGCCCGGATTCGGTGAAACGACGCAGGAAAAACTTTGCCAGGCCATCGAGCAACGGGCCAAGCACGTCGGCTCGTTTCAATTCGGGCAGATCGCAAGCGAAGCCGAAGCACTTCGCGCCGATCTCGCGGCGCAGCCGGACGCGCTCCATGTCGATCTTGCCGGAAGCTACCGCCGGCGAAGAGAAATTGTGCGCGATGTCGATCTTGTCGTGGCCGCAAAAAAGCCTGAAACGATCACGCAATTTTTCATCAAGCACCCGCTGGTGGAATCACTCATCGCGCAGGGATCGACCAAGACGAGTGTGCGGCTTCGCTCCGGGATCCAGTGCGACCTGCGCGTCGTTAGTTTGGCTGAATATCCGTTTGCGCTGAATTACTTCACCGGCAGCAAAGAGCACAACATCGAGATGCGCAGCCGCGCGCTGCAACGCGGTTGGACGCTGAACGAATATCGTCTCGCGCCGGCTCCGCCCGATCCCGCTGCGCGAAAGAAAAGATCGACCGTCAAGATTCCGCGGGTTCGCGACGAAGCTGGACTTTATCGCGCGCTCGATCTCGATTTCATTCCGCCGGA
>CATPAT010000251.1 GCA_955652155.1 uncultured Chthoniobacterales bacterium
CAGCCGACTTTTATTAGCGACAGCGTCAAGGAGATCGCGGGATTTCTGCAAGCGACCGTGGATATCGACAATCTGATTTTCGTCGCTGGCGGACGAATCGATCACTTCAATCAATTCGGCGATGTTTGGACGTATCGCGTCGCGGGTAGTTACAAGATCGATAAGACCGACACCACATTGCACGCGAGCGTGGCGACGGGATTCAGTCCGCCGAGCAGTCAGGATAAGATTTTTCGATTCAACCCGAATCCGTCGCAGCCACTGCCACCGTTGCAACCCGAAAAGGATTTCGGATGGGATGCCGGTTTCGAGCAGCGTTTATGGAATCGGCGGGTAACGATCGGCGGGACCTACTTTCACAACGACCTCTCGAACGTGATCGGGTTCAACGGACTCTTTGAGACCTTGAATCTCGGCGCCGCGGAGACTCAGGGGGTCGAGACTGAACTGCGCGCGACTCCGATTACCGATCTGGTTCTGACAGCGAGCTACACGTATCTTGAAGCCGAAAAAACCGACAACGTGGACATTTCACAACCACAAGGGTCGCGACTGCCGCGAAGGCCTCGAAATGAGATCTGTGTGTCGGGTTCGTATCTGTGGGGAAAGAAACTGCGCACAACCATCGAGGCGAAGTGGGTCAACGCGCGTGAAGAGATCAATTTCGGTGGACCAAATTTCGACGTCGAGGATTACAACTTCGTCAACATCGCCGCGGAATATGAGATCAATTCGCACATGTCGTTATTCGGCCGCGTCGATAATCTGACGGGCGAGCATTACTCCGAAGTGCACGAACTGGTCTTTGTCGGACCGAAAGCTCTCGATTCTGGCTTCCCCGCCCTCGGCACCGCACTCTACGGTGGGATGAAGTTGCGGTTTTAATTGTAGCGGCGGTCTCTGACCGCCGCTACAGCTTGAAATCCGCGCGGCATCGCTTAATCAGCGTTTGTGAGTTCCTCCATATATGTGGTAATCGGCCTACTGGGTTGCGCAGTAGCAACGGCAGGCATTTTCATCTGGTTCAGATTGCGTAGGCCGTCGGGCGTTTTGTTGGCGAACGCGCGCACCGTCGAGGACGAACTGCGCGATCAGATACAACGAAGAGAAGCGGAGCTTGCCGCCGTGCGAGTAGATTTTGCGACGACTAACCAACGGAATGGTGAGCTTGCGGCACGCCTTGAAACGGTCAATCAAACGTTAGCGTCGGAGCGTGAGCGAATTCAAAATTTACAGGAAGAGTTCCAGAAAGAATTTAAGAGGATTTCGAATCAACAGTTGCTCGACAATCGATCCGAATTCTCCAAACAGAGTGCAGAAAGCTTGGAGACCGCGCTTAAACCCTTGCGTGAAGAGCTAAAGGATTTCAAAACGAAGCTCGAGAACACACAGCTGGAGACGGCGAATTATAGCGCCCTGCTGAAAAACGAAGTCAGTCGCATTGGGACGGATGCGACGAATCTAGCAAAAGCATTGAAGGGCGATGTCAAAGTCCTCGGCAACTGGGGCGAGAACATGCTTGATCGGATTCTTGAAAAATCAGGCCTTCAAGAAGGATTACACTTCCGCCGACAGCAAAGCGGAACAGCTGAAAGCGGAGATCGCCGTCGTCTCGACGTAATTGTCGATCTGCCAGACAACAAACATCTCATAATCGATTCCAAAGTTTCATTGACGTGTTACGAGCAACAAGCAAACGCGAGCGATGATTTGCTGCGCGCAAAGCATCTGAAAGCTCACCTAGAGTGCCTTCGGACTCACATCCGAAACCTAAGTTCGAAACGGTACCACGAATTGTACGGCATTAATTCGCCAGAGTTCGTTTTGATGTACATTCCGATTGAAGCGGCCTTTTTTGTCGCCATCTCCGAAGATCCGCTTTTGTTTTCCGAAGCGTTAGAAAAGAACGTTGTTCTCACAACCAATTCTACTCTTTTGGCAACACTTCGTACGGCGGCGAGCGTCTGGAAAGTCGCGGACCAACAACGTCATGCCATAGACATTGCAAAAAGAGGCGGGCAGCTTTACGACAAGTTTGTTGGCTTTATCACCGATCTGCAGGACGTCGGTAAGGCACTCCAAAAGACTCATGAAGCATGGGAAGCGGCTTCTAGTAAATTGCACACCGGCACAGGCAATCTTGTTCGACAAGTTGAACTTTTGCGCGAGCTCGGAGTGAAAGCATCGAGAGCACTGCCTGCCGAAATCAAAGCGAAAATTGAAATCGATTCACCGATTGCCGACGTCTCTCCTCAAATTCCTACACAACGAGAACTATTGAGTGATCATGAGGATCAACCAGTGGAAAATTCCGGTTAACGCGGCAAGTTTTAAAGCACTTCGTCCCACTTCGATTTGTCTTTCAGTATCAACTCGCGGAGCAATCGAATCGGGGGCATGCCGTGGTTGAGCAGCTCGTTGTGAAATTTTTGGGCTGAGAAATTCCCGCCTTCCTGCGCCTTGTAATCGTCGCGCAGTTTCAAAATCTGCAGTTTTCCGAGCGTATAATTGAGGTAGCCGGGATCGAAAGTGCCGCGCATCGCTTCCGCGCGCGCCGGTTTCTCTTCATAGTAGCAGTTATCCTGGAAAAATTTGGTCGCCTCTTCCACGGTCATTTGCTGGGTGTGCATTTTGATCGAGACGCAGAGCCGGCATAATCGCAGTAGCGCTTCGTCCGCCTGGGCGAGCCGGTATTTTGCGGCGCGCTTCTCGTCGGCTTCGGTCGGCTTCGCGACCGCACCGTAGCCTTCGTCGATCATCATCTTCTCGCAGTAATGCGCCCAGCCTTCGATGAACGCGTAGCTACCGAAGATTTTTTCCACTTTGCTGACGGGTGACGCGTTCAAACGCAGAAACTGGACGTAATGTCCGGGATAAACCTCATGAATGGAAACAACGTCGGCGGAGTAAAAGTTGAACGAGGTCAGCCATTCATCTTTTTGCAGCGGCGGCCAGTCGCTCTCCGGCGGCGTCACATAATAATAGGCCTCGGTCGCGCGCTTCTCGAACGCGCCCGGCGTGTCCATTGACGCAAAAGAGGTCGCGCGGCGATACTGCGGCGTCTCTTTCACGCGTGCTCGAACTTCGGATGGAATCGTGACCAACTTTCGGGTAACTACAAACTTTCGAATCTGCTCGAGGTCTTTTCCGATATCGGCCAGCAGACTTTCCGGGGTCGGATGCTCGCTTTGCATTTGTTTAAAAACTTCAACCGCCGATTTGTTCGAATCGATCCTCTTGGCGGCGTCGGCGAAAGCTTTTTGCTCTTTGCGCAATTGAGTCAGGCCGATCTCGAGAACTTTCTCGGGCGGAAGATCAACAAGTTCGGTTTCCTTTAAGAGCCGTTGGAACTTTTCCTGGCCGAGCGCAAAATCGGTGGTGGCTTTCGGCAATTTGTCACGCTCGAGCCAGGCTGCATAATCGGTCAGGGCCGCCGCGGCCTTGCGATTTGCTTCCAGGAATTCGTTCCGCACCCGTTCGTCTCTGAGTTCGACGACTGCTTCGACCAAATTCTTCCGCAGAAAATCGGCCGAGCCTTTCGCGACCCGAATCGCGAGCTCGACGTACGGCTTTGGCAATACCGGATCGAGATTCGTTCTCGCAGCGATGAGAATGTTTGGTATTTGCGACTCGATCGCAACAATGCTGTGCACGCGGTCTTCCAACGGCGCGAAGTTGCGCTTGATATAAATGTTCACGTCGGCCGCGCGGGCGTAGACAATCGGGCTGTGCTCGTAGATCGCCATCGCTTCACGCTGGAAGATTTCGTTGCGAATGGCGGCTTGCAGAATTCGCAGGTCGATCGATTGCCGCTGGCTGAGTTTATTGAGCTCGAATTTTTGGAGCCGGTCATCGAACCGTTTTAGTCGGGAAAGTTCGGCATCGAGCGCGAGCCGGCTGTAGTCCGTGATCTTGCCATCGTATTCATGCAGGCCGATGGTCGTGCCCAAAAGCGGCCGCGCGGCAAAATAGCCCTTGATGAACTCCTCCGCGATTGCCTCGTATTCCGAGTCGGGAGTTTGGACCGCGAACGCACTCGCCAATGGCAAATAGGTTGCGAATGCCACCAAAGCGCAGCCCAGAAATCTCCTTGGACGAAAAATGAACACGGCGGCGCCACTTTAGACGACGCTTTGGACGTTGCCAAAAATTTTGGATGAGCGAATGTCCGACCGTTTGAGGCCCAATCCAAGATGAAGCGCGGTATCCTTTTCGGAGTATTCGGTCTGTTGCTCCTCGCTCTGCTTTTCGGCATCGGCTTTCAGAGCTTGCGCGGCGCCGATCAAGACGACGACAGCGGTTATTCACAAATTGCCATCTTCGCGAAGGCAGTCCAGTTGATCCGGCAGGATTACGTCGACGGAAACAAAACAAGTTACCACGACCTGATCACGGCCGCGCTCAAGGGGATGTTGGGATCACTCGATCCGCATAGCCAGTTTATGGACCCGAGCGATTTCCGCGACATGCAAGAAGACACGCACAGCCACTTCAACGGACTGGGCATTGAAGTCGCAATCAAGAATGGTTTACCAACGGTAGTGACGCCAATGGAAGACA
>CATPAT010000252.1 GCA_955652155.1 uncultured Chthoniobacterales bacterium
ACAGGCGGAAGTTGGTGGCAGGAGAGATTGCCGGCCGTCGTGTAGGTACCATTGCCGCCAGAGACTTGAACAGGGTCCTGAGCGCCTGCGACCGGCGTACTGACAATTACATAGGTTTCGCCGCTGATACCGGTGAAGTTGGTACCAGGGGGAATGTTTATGATGAAATCAGGAACGGGTGGCATGCTCGTGTTCGTGGAGCTAAAGAAGTTGAGCGGCTGCGACACATCCAGCTTGAAAGTGATGGTCCCATCCGTCGCGAAAGTTCCGGTAACCGGGCATGGAGGATTGACAAAAGGAGGAGGCAGGTTAAGTCCGCACTGATCAGTGGTACCACCGCTCCTGTAGCCGTACTGAAAGGCAGGAGTGGCACTTTTGGTGTCCATCGAGACGTACACCTCTCGGTCGGTATTTGTCGTGTCCTTAACGTGGAAAAAGAATCTCCAGATGCCGTTTGGCAGCGGCATCGGACTCAGGTTTGCCACCTTAACTTGGAACGTGATTGACTTGTCCGAACAGGACGAGAAAGGCTCGCCGATCGCGATCCGCTGGAGGGTGAGCTGTCCCATTGTGGGATCTGTCGGTAAACCCGGCGCGGGTTGAAATGCGCCAGCACCGCCTTCGGGAATGTACGGAGCCTGGCACCTAGTCCCTGTGGTGGATGTGGAAAGCTCCCCGCAATGGTCTCCCTCGCCAATGCCGTTTACGGCCTGAGCATAGTAAAAATTGCCACCTGAAAGAGGCGCTGCGTCGAAGTACTTTGTGTTCGTTTCGCCGGGAACATGCGCGAGGAAAGTCTCTACGCCGCTCGTCCCGCTGCGATAGACGTTATAGCCGGTGATGGGCGATCCACCATTGTCAGGTTCGAGCCACGTAACCAGATTGCCGGTAGGTGAAGATTGCACCACGGCCGAGACTAGCTGAGGCGAGGCTGGAGGCATTGGCTCTATCGGGTCAAAATGTGAAAACAATCTACGCCCACCGGATTGCCGGGCGACGGTTGCGTGGGCGTCGCCTGATTGCGTGTTCTGGCCGTTGTTGCAGTTAACGCAGCCGTCAGCGTAGCCCAACATTCCCCGACCCTCGGCGTCTATCCCGAAATCGTTAAAGTCTAAGAGATTCCGTGGAGGAGAATTGCAGAGTAAGCCGCTCAAGCAAATACCGCCCACTTGGACCGGATCGTTCGGTGTTGCGTCAATCGTGATCCAGTTGGCGCCACCATCATAGGTCGTCGAAATATAAAGGTGCCATACGTTCTCGCAGTTGAAGACGCTGTTGGTTGTTGAGCTGGTGCCATCCAAGCCCGAGTAGGGATTGCATGAGGTAGTGCTACCGGGGACCGTGATGGCGGGGCCCGTTCCGAGGAAACCAAACGCTGCCCGGTTGTCGTCTCCGGCAACTACGACTGGAAACACGGCAAATTGGACTCCGAAGGTAACGCCAACATCGGTCTCGTGCTCCCAAGTCGAGCCTCTGTCGTGTGAGTCGGCGATGTGCGGGTGACCGTCGCCACTGATCCAGCCTATATAAATCGTGTTGCTTGGCGTACCGGCCGTTCTGCCCGTGTCATTCTGGCCGATGCCGACTGAGGGATCTTGATTGCCGGTGCTGTTCGCCACGTTGTTTTCTGTCCAAGTGATTCCGTTATCCGTTGACATGGCAACTCCGTTGAGGCCGGCGTTGCTCGTTCCGCAAGACGAGTTGGGAACATAAACTGTCCCATCCCGCGCCACCTTAACGTGGCCATGAATACCGCCCGTGCAGACGGTCGGATTATAGATAGGTACACCCGGGCCGAAGGTCTGGCCGCCGTCATCGCTGCGTGAGCATTGGGCTTCGCCCACGGTGTTCTGCGAACAATAATAAATCGCGTTCGCATATAAGGGGTGAGGAGGTACAACGCCGCCCGGTCCCCCAGTGCTATATGGGCCGCCACCCAACGTCTCATGGTCGGGCCCCGCGGGGGGGCCGCCGTTTGCGCCGGGCAGGTAGGAGTTCCCGTCATTATCTGAATAAGCCCCCGCGCTATTGCCCTGCAGGCCGTTCAGCTGCAATTGAAACACGCGACCGGTTGTGAGTGGCTCGGGATAAGTGAGACCAAGCGGAGAGGAACTATAGTGATCAGTGAACCCGATCGGATCTACGAAAGTAGTTGTTGTTGTCGCAAAGATGGCGGACACGTCTTCCCACAGATTGACAGCGGGCGACGAGCAATCATCGAAATTCACGCGCCAATTTGCTTCTCCACCCGGTCCGTTTTTGGTCGTCGCGGGGAAGACGCCATTCATCGTCATGAAGGCGACGCCGCCGGTGTTGAGACGCTTAACCCCGGTTGTAAAGTCTGGCGACGTCGTGTCCTTAAGGCTGGCCACGTTTGGGTTCCAGTCGACCCCGATAGAAGGCTCGCCAGCGCCATCTCCCTGGCCCGTGCCAGCGGGATAATTAAAATAGCGCGGTGGCGTGCAATCGGCTGGCGGTCCGCAATTGCCCTGCGGTCCGAGTTTGGCCTTTAGGTATGCTGTTGCCATATAAGGCTCAAACGCGCCCGTAGCCATGACCGCATTAATCGTGTATTGACCCGGTGTGGTGCTGGTCGGAAGGCTGATGGTCTCGGGATCAGCGTTTGAAGTGTTCGAGGCGATGACATTGCCCTGGACGCAATTCCCGGAGCTGGTGCAGACGAAGGTATCGTAATCTTCCGCCGGTTGCGCCCAGGCCAGCTCTATGAAAATGTCGTACTTTGTGGGGTCGTAACCCGTCGAAGGCGTCCCGACCGAAGGATCAATAGTGAGGGTGAAAGTGCTGCACGACATCGGTACTGCGCAGGTGCCCATGCCGGCGAAGAAAGTGTCATTGGTCGCGCTCCCAACGCTGTCCGCCCAATTGAGCGCCTTGGCCGCTCCGATGTTCGCTGAGGTGAGGGTTCCGCCGGTCGGTGTCGGAGCTGCCGGCGCCGGCGCCGCAGGCTTCGGCGTCACCTTTTGCTTCGACGGCGTTGCGGCGAGACTAAGCATCGCCAGCGAGATGCCGGAGAGGCAGAGAAAAACGCCGAGTAAGTTGCGTGTATTAATAAAACCAGATTTAGAGGAGGATTTTTTTTTCATTTGTTAAAGAGATGAACGAGATTCTCGCCGGTCCCTGAACAGCTGGATCGCAAGCTGCCGAACGCGCTGGCGATGCCACGACGATTGCTGTTTCCTTGCATTGGTTCTGTAGTTCTTAGGTTCCAATCGAAGAACAGGTCGCGGACGGATGCCTGCTTCCACAAAATATTTTCGATGGTCCAAGGACCCCATTTGGCACCTCTTAGGCACGCTTGCTGGTGTCGGGCCCTAACTACGTCTTGGCCAAGACATTGCCCTACTCCCACCGCCGATGCGATGGGCTAATCTTCCTTAAGCGGTGAGCCAATCAATCAAGGCGACGAAGGAAGCGACGTTCGTGTCTGTCCCTGTGTTAGCGACACGTCGTTACCGTCGATGATCCCATTGGCATTCACATCGTCGCGGAAATTTGTGTTGCTGACAGACTGGCGTGTCTGACCCTGAACCGCAGAGACATCGTTTCCGTCGACCAAACCGTTGGCGTTGACATCGCCAATGAGCACACCCAATTGTGGAGAAGAGATGACAGCGGCGGTGTTGCCGATCACGTCGCTCACGTTATTTAAATTGACTTGGAGATACTGCGCATTGCTCACGTTGGTGAGGTTGACGGTGTATTGATTTCGTTTTGGCCCCATCGCGGTGCTAGCAACCGACGCCGTTGTATTCTGGGCATGGCTGACTGTAGCGTTACCAACGCTCTGCAGATTATTCGAAAAGGTGAAGATTAGTTGGTAATCTCCAGTTGCGCCGTTCGGTAAGCCACCCGGAGCGCGACATTCAACGCCACGTGTCCCAGTGAGCGGTAAATTAACGTCGAAGTTGCCGGCGCTGCCGTGAGTCTTCTCGGATACGACGCTGGTCAACGATAGGGGCAGGTTTACGGTGATGCCCAGGACATTGCTATGATCCGTAAAGTTCCCATCCATGTAGTTGCCGCGCACCCTATAAAAGTAATGACCACCCGGCTTGCTCGTGATGTTTAATGATGTGGTGCTGCCAGCGGTGGTACCAATTTGCGCCCAGGTTGCGCCATCCACATTGATGTCGTCTACCCACCAACCGACGGAGGGAACGAGAGGGCTGAAGGTCGGGCCGCTGTCGAAACGAAGACGCAGTAGGAAGGGTTTTCCTTTGTAAGCCGTGAGATCGACTTCGTAACTCTGCATCCTTGTATCAGCCGGCCCTGGAGACTGAGCTGTTAAGATTTTAAGTGAGGTCCAGGTCGCGCCGTTGTCCGTTGAGATCTCGGTGTTGCCGGTGTTAGCGGGACCATTGTAGTAACGGCTGTAGTAGGTCAGGCGCCCGGAGCCAACGCTGGCCGGGATGGTAACGGCATTCTTCAGGGTCAGCCTGGGGTCGAATAAAAAAGCCGCCGGGATCCCAGGTCCTTCGTAACTGTCGGGAGCGCTGTTGTGATAGGCGGGACTTACTACCCACCCGGTGGTGTCCCCGGTGTCATCATCGGTGTTCCACAGCGGGCCAACAGTCGACGGCGGCGTGGGCGTGCTGTCCGCATTGTCGAAAAGTGGATTTACGTAGTCGGTAGACTCTTCCACGATATAGCTAGCGAGGTTAGTCGTGACTTCAGCCGGGTTCCAAGTCACCGCGTAAGAGTTATTCGTCGTCGTACCGCTCGGGGCAGTCAGCACTGGCGGATTGACGGTTTCAAGGATGGTTGGAGGCGTAGGCGTTGGTGTCGGCTGGGCTGGATTAAATGTTAGCACGAAGTTTTGAACAGTAACTCCGCCATTTGTTACTGAGACTACCGTCGGGCTACTGCTGAAATATCCAACTGCTGATGCGGTGTCGGCATAGCTGCCAGGGGCCAATGGACTGAACTGATAGAAGCCGCTCTTGTTTGTGAGGGCGGTATAACCGCCAGCGGTTACACTCGCGCCGGCAATCGGATTGCCGCTAGCGCTGTCAGTTACGGTTCCCTGCAAAAAGCCCGTTTGCCTCGGCGTGCATTGCGGGAATTTGAAGCTGCCGATGCGCGTGTGCCAGATGCCGGCGGGAGCATCCGTCGAACTATAGTACATGTTCGTGTACCAGAACGTGCAGTCGTCACTTGGGTCAACCGTCATATCGGTGTAGTCGCCCCATCGACCGAAACCGGTCGGGGCAAATGGAATGAAAAGCTCGTTATGCTGAGGTCCGGTTCCGGCGAACAGCTGCGCTTCACCCTGCGCCATTGTGTTTACCGGATCGGTCGCCAGCCTTCCCGAGTAAGCGATAGATGGAAAACTCGCGCTCGACGATGTGCTGTAGCCAATAGCCATATCGCCGGCGCGATCCATCGCGATACTGCTCATCCAGCGATAAAGCAGATCGGTCATTGATAACGGTCCCAACGTGCTTTGTTGAGAAATCGTTGGCGTGCCGCCGGGATTCCGCACTTCGTACCAGCGCGGTCCCATTTGTACGGCATGTCCCCCAACGGCTTGGGCTACGACTGTGTGGTTCAGGACCAGAGATTCGTGATCGCCAAAGTTGCGGTACGCATTGCGATACATCAGCCGGTCGCCGATGGCATCCAATTGACCCGGATCGCCGGCCTGCGGCACACTCTCCGGCACACAGTTGCCCTGGGCGTTGACGGTACAACCGGGGCGAGCAAAGTCCGTCACCGGTGTCCTGGTGTTTGGGTTGTTTAAACTGTCGCCGAAGGTCGAGTTCGCGGGATTCGACCAATCCACGTGAAATTTCCAAATGTCCATTATGGGTCCTGGTGGTACTCCATCAGGTCGTGTCATGGCATCCGCAGTAGCGTCCACTTCTACAAAATAGTTGGGTGAACCGGCCGGCGGCAAAGTGAACCCATCGAGGGTTGAAGGCTGCTGTCCACCAAAGAAGGTCTGTGCTGACGCCGGGTCGCCGGCGCCAAGCCTGAAATACACTATCCGTGCAGGTTGACCAGCGAGCATCTTGGCACGCTCCATGGCCCATGCGGCTGCGCCTTGGTAGGCGCCAGCAGGTGTAGCGTTTAGAAAAGTGAACTCGTGAGTACTCATGTAATAAGCATCGGGCCACAGGCCAATGTGCGGATAGTCCTCAAACAACGCGCCGTTCGGAGTTACGTTTGGATCGCTCAGATTAAAGTCGTAGATATAGTATTGACCGGTGGCGTCACCACTCACTGACACGGCAACGCACTCGCTTGAGGTTGGACCGTTCCCGCCACCGATAGCGAATTGGGTCAAGACCCATCGGTCAGCCAGTTGGTCATAGACGACGACAGGGTCACCGTTGTTGTCGATGTGGCAGCGGGATGTAGCCGGCAGCGATTGAAACAAGGCGTTGATTTGAGTGGGTCCCGACAGCCGTGTACCGGCTCGGTCATAGACCGATACGACCGAGTTAACCATCTGCACATATTGGGTCGGTCCGATCGCGCCATTTGGGTCGGGAGGAGTACAGATGCATCCGGCAGCGGACCCGCCAGCGGAGTCCACCGAGCTTTGTCCTTCAAAAGTCCCATTCGCTGCCGGTATAGTGGCGACCGCTGCCAGCGAAGTCTGAACCGCTTGATCGACAAAACCGGTTGGTACTGGATGGGTCGGTTTCACCCGCAGCAGCAGATCATGCTCGGTCTCGGCCGGCGCGCTTAGCGGATTCACTTTCGGTAGATCGCGCACCGCTGAAGAAACCCCGTTGAACGTCGAGCTGATAACCGTCGGTTGAACCGCCTGTGAATCCTGGCCGGACTTGCTCGACTTTTGCGGCGCGGCGAAACTGAATACGCCAATCGACACGCCGGCCATTACCAGGATGAATGCGGTAAAAATTCGCGGGTAAAAAAAGCCAGATTTACCACCCGTTTTTTTATTCATAAGCACGGTTTATGGTTACGAATCGGCGAACAGTGCAAAATTGGACGCCTCGCATGCTAAAGTTCCGAAATGAATTCGGGTTGATTGCTGGGCGAATAGAACAATCGCCTGTCGCAAGTTTGGGCGACTTGGCGCAATTGGCTATTTAGGCACAGCAGCAACTCCGCTAATCACGATGCTGATCTTTACCGGCAGCGCCTAACAAGTTGCTATTACAGAAATCAGGGCAGCGATGTTCGGGTTTGGCCTTGGGTCATTGAGACGTCGTTCCCGTCGATGATGCCATTGGCGTTCACATCGTCGCGGAAATTTGTACCGCCCACTTGTTGCCGAGTCTGGCCTTGGACAGCTGAGACATCATTTCCGTCGACGATGCCACTCGCGTTGACGTCGCCAATCAGGAAATTTCCTGGAACAGTGATGTCGCTCGCAACCGAGACACCGTCCGTCACTCCCTTAACCGTGACCGAGCAGCGGGAAGCATTCGGCACTCCGGTTAAATTGATTGTGACGTCATTTCCTGAAGTGCTCCTAGCACTAACGCTGCCGCAAGAAGTCGTCACGCCGGTGAAAGTTACTGGCGCCGCGAAAGTGACAACGAGCTCATGATTGCCGTTCGGCCCGCCGCTCCGACACTCGATTCCAGGCGACGGTGGCATAAGATCGACATCGAACGTGCCCGCGCTGCCGTGAGTCTTCCGGGAAACCGCGCCAACCAAAATCGGATCGAAGACGTAGCTTTGCGCGACGTCGATCAGATTGAAGGGCGAGCCGGCGATGCCGGAGCCAGCTAGATCCGGACTGGTGTTGGCAGGCTGGGTAAGTGTCATGGTGCTGGCGGTGACCTCGTGCAGGCGATCATCAATTGGATCAGCTTCGTTTACACTGGAAAGAGGGACGTAAATTGTGATCGTGCCGTTGGGGCCGAGCGTTGAATGGCAATTCGCAACTGGCAACGCCGTCAGGCCGCCTGGGTAAGACATGGTGGCTGACCCGGCGCCGGCAGCCGTAAAAAGAGCGTTCTGCCCAGTGAAACATTGCAGCGCACCGCCATTGGTCGACTCGGCGTATACATGGAAATCTCTTCCACCGTGGGCGTCGCTCGTCGAGGGCACGAACCATTGTGTAAGCCAGACAAGGTCGATATCGGTATCGGGCGTCGCGGCCCCGGCCAAACTCAGATTGTTCAATTGCATCACAACTTTGTAACAAGGCGCGGCCGAACATGGATCGGTCGTAACTTTTGCGACGCTCGAACCGATAATGTCCAGTTGCGGCATATTCGCGCTACTCATTCCGGCGGCCTCGTATTTGCCGTCGCCACTCGGGTCTGCGACTCCGTTAAACGGCGTCAAACCGGTGATACTGACTGGCGAAAAGCCAGCAATGAGTCCGGTGCCGCTGTTTTGCCTAACGAACATTGCGTGCGATGCGACTAAATGCGTGATACTATTCGAATCGGCATAACTAATTTCCGCCTCCCCCTGAGCGCCAGTGCGCAATTGCAAATAGTCACCGAGGTCCTGCCGGTCTCCGCATTGGCCTCCAAGCAGTGTCTGAATCGTTCCGCGATGGTTATGGTGCGAGCTCGCACGGACGGGGGCGGTGAAAGTTGGGGTGGCATCATGGGCGTTCAAACTTTGGACGAACCACAAGCTCCAAAGAGCACCCGTGGTAGAGTCCGGACCATTAATGTTTCTTGACGGCGGCGCCGGAGGCACCAGCGCAGTTTGGCCGCAGGTAGGATCGTTTGGGTTGGACAACCCCGTTGTCCCGTACCAGGCAATGTTCACACGCCCGTCATCGCCCGCCGCAATCCAGGCAAAAACGTTGTTGTGTAAAACGCCGTCGGGTGACCCGGAAGTATCGATCTGAATCGGCGTCGACCAGGTCTTACCCTCATCGGTGGAATACGAATACATAAGCACAGTGTCTCCGACGATATGGCTATTAGCGTCGATAGGCGCTTGTTCCCAGACGGCGTAAAGATTGCCCGATTTATCGATCGCCATGGTCGGAAAATTTCCGCCGGTTCTAGCGCTCGGCCCGAGGTCCTTCACCAGGAGATCCGTGCAATTTAATCCGCTCGGGTCGCTCACATTGGCGACGGGCGCGCCGAACGCGACCGGAAAGCAGCGGCCGATACGGATCTGGTTCAAGGCATTGTTATCATGGATGACGTAGATGTGCTTTACCGGCAACGGCAGCGTGGCAAATCCTCCGAGCCCGTTCGGCTGTCCCGTGGGCGTAGCCATTTGGCTGATTTCGTCGTTGCCCATAATTCCTTCATCGCAGCTAGCTGTTGGTGTGATGTGATTGACGGGGCCGAACGCGAGACCAGCTGTGGCGCCAATTCCATTTATAGGCGAGCGATACATGACAAGGACGTTGTTGCCGGCGGTTCCCCCGATGCCGTTGCCACACATCACTCCGCCCGGCCCGACTTCGTTGCTAGCGAGGTAAATCGTGCCGCCGTTTGTGGGATCGCCGTCGACCGCATACCATTGCCGGTCGACAAGCGCGTCGGGCACACCTGTGTTGCTGCACGTGAAAGTCACACCGTGATCGTCCGATCGGGCAACGCTGAAGTTCGCCAAAGTTAGGTCGTCAAAGTAGAGGTGCCCGGCCGAGTCGACGGCCAGCTCGGTATCGCCGCCGCCATTGCAGGTGGTGGCTTTGCCTTGGAGTGGCGTCGCGTCGGGCACCCACTTAAAAGTCTTGCCCGTGTCGAGCGAGCGCCAGATCCAGCTAGTGTTCGCCGCCGCCGACCCGGGTACGCTGGTGTAGAGACGGGTGGGATCTGTGGGATCGACACGCAAGTTCTGCTCGAAACCAAATCCGCCAATGCCGCTGATGACCGGGTGGCCGAACGTCGGCGCGTTGGCGGGTAGAGCGACGTTGGTAGTTGGAGTTAGGCGAATGTTTGGCTCATGGGCTGAGCTTCCTTGCTTGACTAGCTGAGTCCGCGAAAAATTTAACTTCTGCAATGCGAGCTTGAGTCCACCCTGGCTCGGCGGCCGGGCAGGTTCGAAACTCTGAACCATGAACACGGCGCCGATTGTGCCAAGAATCACCGCTGCCACTCGGCGCAGAATGAGGTTTCGTTTCATGTGGGTTTCCATTCTACGATAACAGTGTCGCCGATGGGAGTTTTTTTGCACATGTGCTTTACGAATCGTATTTGGGCGGCCTTACGACCACCACTGCAGATCACTTTAGTCTGAGCGCCGCACATCGGTGGTGCAGCTAACAAAGTTCGGCGAACTACTGAAGCTTTGCCTGAATCTTCCGGCGCATTTGAGAAATCAAACCACCAACGCCAAGCATGAAAAGGCCGACTGTGCTCGGCTCCGGAACTGCTGCCGAATGCGCTTGAAAACTAAATGTAGATTGGTTTTGTCCGTTCGCGTTGCTCGAGGTGAAACTCCAAGTCCCGGGAGTTGGGTCAAAATTCGAGTTAGTGCTCGTGATTGTGCCGACGCCTTCAACATCCAGAAAGTTCACATTCTGGGTCGCGATCGTGCAAGAAGTCAGATTAAAAGTAAAACCGCCAACACTCCATAGACTCGAAGTGGGAGTGGACGGATTGAAGATCCACGGCGTTGCCATCGCCGCTTGGGTGCCTGCCGAAATGCTGGAGAAACTTCCTGAATCCTGAAGAACAATCGAAAAACCGGTAGGCCCGTTTTGGAACGGCTGCCAAACGTTAACCCGCGTGGCAGTGGCGAGCGACATCGTGTCGAAAGTGACCACGCCGCCGAAGTCGATTGTCCCGTTGATTGGAGCGGCGTCAGTCTTCTGGCAAAACACGACAGCTCCCAGGAAACCGACCGCCAAAATCGCCAGCGTCTTTGCCCGTGCGCTTCTCATTGTTCGACATTGTCTCATAAATCGTTCGATAAACCGTTCGGTGTGGGTGCAGAAAATGTGGCGTCTCATTTCTTGTTAGGTTGCTTCAGCCTTCCTGCGGAAATAGTGCAG
>CATPAT010000253.1 GCA_955652155.1 uncultured Chthoniobacterales bacterium
CCCTACTTCTAAATTGACGTCGGGAGCGGGAATTCCGAGTTCGCTGAAGAACAGGTCTGACATTTTGGCATCGTAATGCTGGCCGGTGTGAACCAGGCGATACTGCAGTTTGCTGCCGCCAGGCGAAACTCCATTTGCCTGCAATGCCTTTAGCAGTGGCGCTATCTTCATGAAGTTCGGCCGCGCGCCGGCTACGAGCATCAGTTTGATGACGCTTCTAGACACGTTCAGCACTGATGCCATAGCAAAGCCGTGCTTTGACGCTCAACGATCGGTCTCGAAGATGTTAAGCCACTTTGGAGACGATGGTCTCCAAAATTTCTTCGATTATATTCACTATCTCATGCAGCGTCCGCTTGGACGTAATCGCTGAAATGGACCGCCGCTGTCGTTTCACGAGCTGAATGTCGCGTTCAACACTTTCATTAGAATCGATTAAAACGAGTCTCCCATCCTGGTGCAGATATCGGTCGACCGCGCCGATGTTCCCTCGGAAAATACTATACACTGGCACTCCCAACGCGGCTGCCTCTCGATTCATCGTCCCGCCTCCGCTGACCACGAGATCGGAATGCCAAAGAAGGTTCAGGCCATCGACGGCACCAGACGGTATAATCGTGACATTGTCTCTAAACCACTCCGGCCACTGATTTTGAATCAGTTGCCCTTGCCTAGCGTTCCGCGGCAAGAGCGCCACCCGCACCCCAGGCGTTCGACAGGCACGATTCATGAAACACTCAAATAATTTCTCGCTTTCACGATTATGGTAATGAGCTTCAGTCGCTGGTGGACGGACGGTGATCATTAGATCAGAGCGCGGAATTCCTAGTTCTTCCAGGAGGGTTGGATCGGGATTAAACTTCCAAGTATAGACATTCTCCTTGATGCCGGTGTATTTTCGAATGTAGCCATTCCGTGATGGCAACATTGCATCGGGAATAACAGCCGGAGCAATTACCCACGTTGGTCGCATCGTTGGAGGAAATTGACAGTACTCGTAGTCCTCCATCAGCACGGTGGGAATGTTTAGCCAGTTGCCCAGCAGCAACTGCGAACGTGCTCCGTGTGAAATTGCCAGAGCCGGTTTTTCCTTCATGACCAGTGGCGCCAGCTGAGCTGAGCGATAGATCAGCCCGGCCGCTTTCAGAATCCGATGCTTTCCGTAGTGTTTCCCGATTTTGACGTATCCCAAGCGTTGTCTGTCGGCCAGCTCACATACTTGGAATGCATCACGGGCAGTTACGAATAATGGAAAGCCACGAAACATCAGCTCTTCGACGATCGGTTCGAATAACGGAACGTGCGGCGTATTATCCAAATCGATCCAGATTTTGGGCTTCTTCGCCTTTACGCGACGAACAGGAGAACCATTCCGACCAGAACGGGAGTTGCGTCCCGTGCTTTCTCGAAAGTACGTCGCGACCTGTCGTGGGAGAGCGTGCCAATACAAACCCTCGTATTTTGTTGCGATGTATTGCAGGAGCTCCTCGTAAAAACTCGCCGGATACTCCCACGCACCGGGATCCAAACTGTTCATGACCATGTAGTCCGGGTGGGTGTTGAGCAAAACCATTCCGCCATGCGCCGCAATCCAGTCGATCTTGCGGGCCCAGATATCGATCGATGTCTCGCCGAGTAACACGAAGAGGGTGGAGTCCTGAGGAAGAGTGTAAGGCAATTCAACGTAACCTTGGTTCCGTGCCGTTTTGGGATAATTGAATGTGGCGCGGCGCGAGACCCAGAACGGGAAGATCGTATGCCTGCCTTCCGGCTGTGGTTCGAACGGATCAGTATCAAAAGTGGAAGCGTCGTAGTGGATTTCGAGATCGTGCAACCAGTCGAGATTGTGCAGCATGAATCCGGAGCGAAAGCCTGAAGCATTCCAGTTTTGCAGATAGCGATTGATCTGCACTGCTTTGACGGCGAAGTCGCGGCGGGTGTGAAAGAGCCGACCGTCGTGCTTTAGATCGTGCACTCCAACTTCGAATCCATGATTGCCCAGTTCACGACGCAGTTCTGCTGGATCGGCGTAGCTTCCTTCAGGGACAAAATTAAAAGAAGAATGAAAGCCGAGGTTTTGTTCCAGCTCCATCAAATCGCGGCACCTCTGTAAGCCCGAAGGCCCCTCGACATCGTGGGTGAGGACTACGGCAAACTTCTTCCCGTTCGGCCAACCTTGCCAGGCGGGCGGCGGCTGTTCCGACCCGGGCATGATGGGCCAAGTATGCTGGATTCCGGCCCGGAGCCGCGAGGCCAATCCTCTGCGAACCGCCCTCCGCAGGGTCTGCGGAAGATACGGTCTGAGAGCGAAATAGATCCTATTTCTTAACATCGAGACGGTGCGTTAACGCATCACCAACTTATGCGAAACCTGCGAGCCTCGCATACAACGCCCAAAGTCCTTACTGCTTGGCCATACTATGATGACACACGGACAGACGAGCTCGGCAAAGTATCGCTCTGTGACTTTCAAAGCGACGACGGAGAACCCATCAATTGTGTCTTGAAGAAGAGTTCAATATCTTCGCCGGGTTCCCCGCCACGGTGGTATTTGGAGGCACGTCTGTGGTTACGACGCTTCCAGCGCCAACGGTGGCGCGCTCTCCCACAGTAATTCCACCGAGCAAGGTTGCGCCCGAACCTATCGATGCGCCTCGTCTTACGATCGTTCTTTGGCAATCCCAATCTGCCTCTGTTTGAAGCTGTCCCGAAGCGTTGGTGGCGCGAGGATACCGATCATTTATGAACGTAACGCCGTGTCCGACGAAAACTTCGTCTTCTATCGTAACCCCCTCGCAGACGAAGGTGTGACTGGAAATCTTGCAACGCTTCCCGATTGCAGCGCGTTTCTGAACTTCAACGAAAGCCCCAATCGTCGTTTCATCTCCGATCTCACAGCCATAAAGATTGACGAACTTGTGAATTCGGACATTGCAGCCGAGCTTCACATCCGACGCGATCAGCTGATATGGATTCACTACACCCTTCATCGCTGTCGAACATGAGCGAACAGCACTATTGCATGGCTCAAGTCCAAATGAGAGTTCGTCACTCGGCCAGTTTACCGAAAGCGCCAGAGGCTGTGGCAAACATGAGTCAATTTACTCAGCTCTCGCGGAAGAGACTAGACCGCACGCGTACTTACGAGAAATGTAGGCGACGAACAATCAGACCTTGCTTTCAAGCCATTTCGGGACGTAAGAGCGAGCTTTATTAAAGACGACTGAGACGTTGTCTCGGCCGGTCACGAGGGCCCGATAACCTCGCTTGACCACATCGCGTTTGTCCTTTTCCGCTTCGACAATAAGCAAGACCTTATCCATAAATGGAGCGATTCCGACCGTAGGGCTCGTCTCACTCAGGGGAGGCATGTCGAAAATGATATAATCGAAATCGCTTGCTTTTAGGTTGGGCATGAGATCAAAAAATTTCTTCAGACCTAGCTGCGCAGGTCCGGCATTAGGAGGCGCGACCGTGGCCAAATAGAGATTGTCTGCGACGGAAGCGAGACCGTCAGCCGATTGCAAAGCTGTTTTTAAAGAATGGGCAGGCTTGCCTCCATAGAAGGCATGGACATGCTCCGGCCCAAGGTTGACATCAACCAGTAAAACTTTGCCGTCTCCTGTTTCAGATAAAGCGGCCGCAAGACCGGCCGCCAGCGTGGAAGTTCCCGTCGCTTCGGATAAACCGGTTACGCCAACCAGCTTTGGTTTGTGTGTTAGCTGATGGAGCTCGAAATAGAGACCAATGCGGTCGCGTATCGCCTCGCAATAGGCACGGACGAAGTGGTCGGCGTCCCACGGCGCAAGGTTTGTGCGCTTGGAATCCTTCACAACCAATGCTGAGCCGTTCCTATTTTGGCTTGGCCCGGAACGTAGCCGGCCATTTTGCGCGTATGGTATCGACAGCAGCGGCGCGATGCCCACGAACTTTTCAAGCTCAAAGGGTCGCTTGATCGTCCGATTCAAGACGAGCTCGTTGAGCAAAGAGAGAACAATGCCCAGGGCCAACCCGCCTCCAGCAAGGCCCAGGGCAAGTTTGTCTCGCGCAGTCGTGACCTTGATTGGCGATGACGGCTGTTGGACCGCGCTGATGTTAGGAATCTTTGATGGATCAAGTGCTTCATCGATGCGTGCTTTGTCAAGGCTAGCCGCAAAATATTTGTAATTGGTTTCTTCAAGTTCCTTCTGTCGCTCAAGATCCGCTATTTGTGGTGAAATCTGAGAAAGCTTCTTCATCCGCTCCTGACTATCGTGAAGACCTGCGGCCAACGCTTCCCGTCTTGCTTGTATTCCCGCGAGACGCGCCGTTTCAGAAGCGAGGTCAGATTGTCCGCTACCAGACGCAATCGGGCCAGCTGTGGAAGGAAGATTCGGAAACTCCTTTTCGAGCTTTCGACACTGTCTGGTAACGTCGTCAATCTCCGCCTGGTTCGCTTTCACCAACTGGCTCTCCGGCATGTACTTTGCCAGCAATTCCAGCTTCGCCTGACGAAGCTGCGGCAATCTCGAGATAAGGACTTGATACTGTTGTTTTACTTCGCTGGGGATTTCTGCAGCGGACGGGCCTTTCTTGTCTAACTTCCCAGCGGTCGCCCCGAGAGATCTAGGGACCATTACGGTGGCGGGCACGTCCTCTCCACCCGGAGCGCGCTCGGTCGGCGGCGCGCTCACCTCCTCGGGAAGTGTTCCTCCCAACTGGAGGACCTTCGCCTTTTGTTCCGCTAGCTCAGATTCTGTGATGTTCAACTGGTCCTCTGTTTTAGCCGCTTCAGCACTCAAGGCCGCGATGCTTTCGACGAGCGGAGAAGCAATCCCTACCTTGCTTCTCAACGACCTCAAGGAATCCTCCGTCTGATTCAACCGCGATCGGACCTGATCGGTTTGCTGGGTTACAAAATCAAACGCGCCAATGGAACGGTGAACTTCGAGATGTTTATTGAAATACCGGTTTACCAGTTCCTTAAGAACTATGGTAGCGAGACTCGGGTCGTGGCTCTTGTAAGCTACAAAAATGATGTTGCTTCCCTTGTGAACGGTCACCTCAAGTCCGGAGGTGATTACCTCAGCCGCGGCTTCTTTGCTCGGCGTGCCTGACGCATGCGGGAGCAGACGTTTGGGTCCGACGGCCTCGGCCGCCTGCACTGCCAGATCCCAGCTAGTTAGAATTTCCACCTCCGAGCCGAGAACGTTTTCAGAGGCCTGACCCAGACCGGCCGAACCGCGCGCACTTTCGATTGGATCGATGCCACTCCTTTCCAGAACGTACCGCACCAACAGTTTGGCTTCCGATTGGTAAACAGGCGGATAAAACAAATAAACAGCTGTCCCCGCGGCCAGACCTGCCGCCACGCAAACCAAGATGTTCCGCTTGTGCTTGAACAGGGCAGACAAAATGTCGCTAATGTTCAAGCTGGAATGTTGCAACTCGGGCCTCGGCTCTCTGGGACGGGGGATCCTGTGCGCGACCAGGGTCTCTGGCAAAGGTTGTGTCATGTTAGGAGGTTCCTTTTCTAATCCAGGTGGGGGTAGATCACGGAACCAGCAAACCGATTGAGCACTAAAGGCAACCTCCGAAAAATCTTGTTGTAGAATCCCAATCCGTCGTGCCCGTTATTGTCCCATGCCTTCTCCGCGATATCAAACTTAAAATATTCGATCAGCTCTTCCTCGGTGCCCCATCCCATCTTAAATCGTCGTAATCCCTCGTTCTCGATGTCGGTTCTGCCGAAGTGCAGCAACTGACAACCACGCTGCATCAAAAATCGAATCGCTTCCCACATCACCAAGTTGTTCCCACGAAATTCCTGGTAGGACGTGTTAGAGGCACCGAACTTGTAGACGGCATTTTTGCCGAACTGGAGGAAAACCGCAGCGGCAATGAACTTTGCGCTACTTCCGGCAAGAACTACAAAGCCATGACCGCCTTTGATGGCTTCTCTATATATATTAAGAAAAAAGGACAAGGGCTGGGGGGGGATGCCATGTCGCCGCCGTGTTCTGACGTGAAGACGGTAGAATTGCAGAACCGCCTCGCACGTTGTGGCCACCTGGACATTCAAGCCGCTTTTCTGGGCTTTCCGAATTGCGCGGCGCACCGGACTCGCGAATCGAATTAACAACTCCTCGCTGTCCTCAGACAAGCGAACTTTGTGACCATAGAATTGCCTGGCGGATGCTGCTGACGCTGGCAGCATCCCGCGGCCTCCCCGGATTTCAAAGTATCTCCAGTTTCGTTCGCGGGCCAGTTCCGACATCCTGCTTAAAACCTTCCCGGACTCACCTTCGGCAAAAATAAGCGGACAGCAGAAATCGCTAAAGGGAAGACAAATGCCCCTCCGGCCGGTAAAGGGGCTCTTGATCTCCATCATCGGAACCAGGGCCACCGGTTGGCTTTGCCGGAAGAAAGCGAGATAGAAAGGTTTGTGACCATAGGTCTCAACCAGCACTTTCGCCCAAACGGTGCTGTGAAAGAAATTGCCGTCAGGATGCGAAACAACCAGTCGGTCCCAATCGGCATCGTGGAGCGGATCGAGTATTCTTAAGTCAATGCTCGAGGCAAAATGTCGGTTATTCATCCCACATTGGCCTAAATCTTTAGTCTCGATGAATTCGACGTGGCTTTTCACTCTGTTAGACGTGCCGAAGGGAACGATCTCTCCCAAAACTCCAGGCTGATTCACAATTCTCAGGCCATTACGCCAGCGGTGGTCGCCCCGCGGAGGCCCAGCGCCACGGCTGCGATTTGCGCCTCAGTTAATTCCGGAAACATCGGAAGTGAGATCAATTCCGAAGCGATGCGTTCCGAAACCGGGAGACTTCCCGTTTTATAGCCCAGAGCCTGGTAAGCCGTTTGTAGATGGATCGGGACTGGATAATGCACCCCGCATTGAATTCCCCTTTCGTTGAGAAACGAAATAATCTCATCCCTTTCCTCGACTCGGATCGCATAAACGTGATAAACGTGCCGGGAATAAAGGGCCTCGGACGGCGTTACGATTTCCTCAATCTCCTCGAGTGCTTGGTTATATTGCAGCGCGTGGGCACGCCGCCGCGAATTTCCGCTTTCCAAGTGTCGAAGTTTGACGCTGAGGACGGCAGCCTGGATGCCATCCATCCGGCAGTTCCAACCCACCATGCTATGATGGTACTTGCGAACCTGCCCGTGATCTCGAAGAACGCGCAGCTTTTCTTGCAGTCTTGGGTTGTCGGTCACAATCGCGCCAGCTTCACCAAACGCGCCAAGGTTCTTGCTCGGATAAAAGCTAAAACATCCGGCATCACCAAGTGTGCCAGCACTTCTGCCCCCGTATTTGCTTCCGTGGGCTTGGGCTGCGTCCTCGATCACGGAGAGATTATGGTTCCGCGCGAACTCAAGAATTGGATCCATGTCGGCCGGCTGGCCGAATAAATGCACTGGAATGATGGCCTTAGTGCGAGGGCTAAGCGCCTCTTCAAGCCCGGCCGGGTCCATCGTGTAGGTGACCTCATTAACATCGACAAACACCGGCCGAGCTCCACTGTAAGTAATAGCCTCGGCAGTGGCCATAAATGTATTGGAAACGGTGATTACTTCGTCGCCAGGTCCTATGCCATGCGCCAAGAGCGACAACCAAAGCGCTTCTGTTCCACTGCCGACGCCGATAGCGTACCGACATCCACAATAAGACGCAAAATCGGCCTCGAATTTTTTAACGAACGGTCCGCCGGCAAAGGCGCCGCTGTCAATCACCTCGCGGATCGCGCGGTCAAGCTCAGGCCGGAGCGCCGCGTGGTGAGCGTTAAGGTCGAGAAATGGTACTCTAATATGCATTGGTTTTCGCAGGCCCCAGGGA